>NZ_JBFBJL010000007.1:0-229040 GCF_040686075.1 Streptomyces sp. NPDC086519 | reverse complement strand
CGATCATGGCCGGAAGCGGGTGCTCGGCGAGCACGTCGACCGCGCGCAGCCGGACGTTGGACAGCGGGCACAGCGTCAGCGGGACCCGTTCGCGCCGCGCGGTGCCCGCCCGCCGGGCCCGCAAGCGCCAGGCCGTTGTCGGCATGGCGGCCGCGGCCCTGTTCATCGGCACCGCGATCCCCGCCCTCGTGCACGTCTCCAACTCCGGCGGCACCAACCCCGACACCTCGATGGCCGGCCAGGCCTCCCAGGCGCAGGGCGGCTCCACCGGCGGCAAGAACCCGGACGGCGGCGCCAGCACGGCGGGCGGCACCAGCGGCCAGGCCACCGGCGAGAGCCCCGGCGGCGGCCAGGGGAGCGGCAAGAGCGGGAGCACCGGAACCGGCCCCGGTACCAAGGTCGTCCCCACCGCCAGTGCCGCCAGCAGCGCCCCGGTCTGCACCGCGGCGCAGCTCGGCACCCCGACGTCCACCGTCGACGCCCCCGACTCGACGGGCGTCGTCTACGGCACCTTCCGCGTCGTCAACGTCTCGACGACGAGCTGTACCGTCGGCGGCCCCGGCAGCGTGGGTCTCCTCGCGCAGGGCGCGGCCGACAGCACCAAGATCAACGCCGTCCGGCACACCTCCGGCGACGCGGCGGCCGGGCTGCCCGACCCGGCCACCGAACTCACCGGCCTGGTCCTGGCGCCCGGCGCGGCCTACGAGGAGAAGTTCGGTTTCGTCCCCTCGGAGACCTGCCCGACCGGCGGCTCCAGCACGGGCGGCTCCACCGACACCGGGGGCACCGGCGGCGCCACGGCCTCCCCGAGCCCTTCCGAGGGCGCCAGCAGCAGCGCCGGTACGACCACGTCCGGATCGGGCGGCACCACCACCCAGCTGCTCACCGAGGACGCCACGGCCGACGGGGGCATCGCGGTCTCCTACACCCCGGAGGCCGGCTCCCCGACGGGCTCGGCGACGGTGACGAACGCGTGCGCGGGCACGGTCTACTGGACCGGGGTCCTGCCGGCGGTGTGACCGGCGGGGTCCGGCAGAGCGGGGTCCGGCAGCGCGAGGTCCGTCATACGGCCGTCGGCTGCTGGACTTCCTCGTCCGGGACCAGGCCGAGCGCCGCGTCCCGGGCGAACTCCACCTCGCGGCGCAGCAGCCGGAACCACATGAACACCACGAAGCCCGCGAAGACGAACCACTCACCGGTGTAGCCGAGGTTCTGGAACGCCTTCAGGTCGAGCCCCGAGTTGTCCGGCGCGGTCGCCGGTACGGCCGTCATCCCCGAGTCGGCCTTGTCCAGGGTGATCCACGCGTCGTACACCGGATACGGCACCAGGTTCACCAGTGTGGCCGCACTGATCGCCGCCGTCTGCCCCGCCGGCAGCCCGCCCTGGTTGCTGACGCCGTTGTCCCCCGGTGTCTCGGAGGCCTGCAACGCGCCGGTGACGGTGACCTCGCCGGTGGGCGCGGCGGGCGCCTTGGCGGCATCCGCCTTGCCGGGCAGCCAGCCGCGTACGACGGGCAGGGCCTTGCCGGAGTCGGTGCGCAGCAGGGTCAGGACGTAGAAGCCGTTCTTCCCGTCGACCTGACGGCCGGGCACGAGCAGCTGCTTGCCGTACCGCCCGCTGGCGGTGGCGCGCTTGCCCGACGTGGACTGGTCGACGGGGAGCAGATCGGCCAGTGGCCGGGCCGCCTGCGTCTTCGCCGTCTCGGCCTGCTTGTCCGCGCTGCGATGCGCCTCGACCCGCGCCTCGAACCGGCTCAGCTGCCACGACCCCATGAAGACGCAGAACGGGATGGCGAGCAGCACGAAGACGTTGATGCCCCACCAGCGGGGTGTCAGCAGAAAGCGGTACACCCTGTCCACGGTACGGGGCGGTTCATGACGGTTTACGGGCGGGGTGGGCGGACACGGACGGCATTCCACCGGCTTGCCGAACGGCCTGTCGAACCGTCCGTCGAACCGCCTGCCGAACGGCCTGGTGCCGGCCCGGAGCGCCACCCGGAGGTTCGCAAAGTTATCCACAGGCTGCGGGACTCCTCGACGCGTTGTGGGCGGGGAAGGGCACTATGGGGCCATGACTGCGGCCATGAGTGAGAGCGACATGCCGGACTGGGAGAAGCGCTTCCGCGCCCCTCGGGTCTCCCTGCCGGACTGGGCGGAAGACGCCTGGGACCGTTCCCTGTTCGTGTCGAACGCGACGGGGACGTACGAGCTGTACGCCTGGGACCGCGCGAGCGGTGAGCAGCGCCAGGCGACGAACCGGCCCAACGGCACGACGGACGGCCTGCTCTCCCCGGACGGCGCGTGGATCTGGTGGTTCGACGACAAGGACGGCGACGAGTTCGGCGTCTGGCGCCGCCAGCCCTTCGGCGGCGGCGCGGACGAGGAGGCGACGCCGGGCCTGGAGCCGTCCTACCCCTCGGGCCTGGCGCTCGGCCGGGACGGCCGCACGGCGGTCGTGGGCCGGTCCACGGATGACGAGGGTACGACGATCTACCTGGTCAGAACGGGGGAGGAGCCGCTGGAGATCTACCGGCACGCCGAGTCGGCCGGAGTCGGCGACCTCTCCCACGACGGCTTGCTGATCGCCATCGAGCACACCGAGCACGGCGACGCGATGCACTCGGCGCTGCGCGTGGTCCGCCCGGACGGCACGACGGTCGCCGAACTCGACGACACCGACGGCGGCAGGGAGGAGCTGGGCCTGGAGGTGCTGGGCTTCGCCCCGGTCGACGGCGACCCGCGCCTGCTCATCGGCCACCAGCGGCGCGGCCGCTGGGAGCCCCTGGTCTGGGACGTCGTCTCCGGCGAGCAGACGGACCTGACCCTCGACCTGCCGGGTGACGTGAGCGCGGAGTGGTATCCGGACGGCGGGGCGCTGCTCATCGTGCACAGCCACAAGGCCCGCAGCGACCTGTTCCGCTACGACCTGGCCACGCGCGAGCTGGAGCGCATCCCGACCCCGCCGGGCTCCGTCTCCGGGGCCACGGCCCGCCCCGACGGCGCCGTCGAGTACCTCTGGTCGTCGGCCGCCGAGCCGCCGGTGGTCCGCTCGACGACCGGCAAGGTGGTCCTGGACCCGCCCGGCATGAAGTGCCCGCCGTCGGTCCCGGTCTCGGACGCGTGGGTGGAGGGCCCCGGCGGTGTCATCCACGCCCTGATCCAGAAGCCGGCCGGCGCGACGGGCCCCCTGCCCACCGTCTTCGACCTGCACGGCGGTCCGACCTGGCACGACAGCGACAGCTTCGCGGCCGGCCCGGCGGCCTGGGTCGACCACGGGTACGCGGTGGTCCGCATCAACTACCGCGGCTCCACGGGCTACGGCCGGGCCTGGACGGACGCGCTGAAGCACCGGGTGGGCCTGATCGAGCTGGAGGACGTCGCGGCGGTCCGGGACTGGGCGATCGAGTCCGGCCTCGCCGACCCCGAGCGCCTCGTCCTGACCGGCGGCTCCTGGGGCGGCTACCTCACCCTCCTCGGCCTGGGCACCCAGCCCGAGTCCTGGACGGTGGGCATCGCCGTCGTGCCCGTCGCCGACTACGTCGCGGCGTACCACGACGAGATGGAGTCACTGAAGGCGATGGACCGCACGCTGCTGGGCGGCACCCCGGAAGAGGTCCCGGAACGGTTCGCCGCGTCCTCACCGCTGACCTACGTGGACGACGTCAAGGCCCCCGTGTACATCTCGGCCGGCCTCAACGACCCCCGCTGCCCGATCCGCCAGATCGACAACTACGTCAACCGCCTGGCAGCCCGCTCGGCCCCCCACGAGGTCTACCGCTACGACGCGGGCCACGGCTCCCTGGTGGTCGACGAACGCATCAAGCAACTCCGCCTGGAAATGGAGTTCGCCGAGCGCCACCTGGCGCCTACGGCGACAGCGCCGACAGACTGACCGCCCTTTCCCACCCACCCACCCGACTCGGTCCGCGAAGGAGCGAGCCCCACACCCACGGCGAGCCCCGTCAGGGGTGCGGGGCGCATGGGCGGTGCGTCGCTGCCCCGCGGTGCGGCGAGCCCTGTCAGGGGTGCGGGGCTGTGTTCGTTGTGCGGCTGTGCCGCGGGGGCGCGGGCGGCTGTGGCGGTGTGGCGCCGGGCTGCGGTGCGGTGGGCCCGGTCAGGGGTGCGGGGCGCATGGGCGGTGCGTCGCTGCCCCGCGGTGTGACGAGCCCTGTCAGGGGTGCGGGGCTGTGTTCGTTGTGCGGCTGTGCTGCGGGGGCGCGGGCGGCTGTGGCGGTGCGGGGCTGACGCATGGTGCGGTGCGCCCCGTCAGGGGTGTGGGGCTGTGCCGTGGGGGCGCGGGCGGCTGTGGCGGTGCGTCGCTGACGCACGGTGCGGTGTGCCCCGGCAGGGGCGCGGGGAACTGCGCGGCCGGCCACAACGCGCCCGCGCGTACCCACCACCTCAGCCCGCCCACCCCCGCCTCTCAACCGAGCGCGTCGGGCGGGTGGGCGGGCGGCACCCGGCCGGACAGCTCCGCCAGCCCCCTCCGCGTGGCGACCACCACCGCCCGGTCCCCACCCCGCAGCACGTACTCCCCGTCCGCAACCCCCTGCCGGCCCTCAAGCGCCAGCACCCGCCACGCCCCCGCCCGGAACGCCCCCTCCACCGTCCGGCCCTCCAGCTGCGGATGCCCGCCCACCTCCACCAGCGCCACCAGCAACACCTTCCGCTCCACCGGAATCGCCCCGAGGATCTGCCGCCCCAGCATCGCCCCCGCGAAGGACGGCGCCGCCAGATAGGACACGCTCCGGCTCCGGGTGACGGCACGCGGATGCGCCGCCCGCAGCGTCCGGTACACGGCGGTCGCGAAGTCGTCGTCGTACAGCCGCAGCACCGCCGTCAGATCGGGCCGCACGGACCGCGCGTACAGCACGGCCTCCAGATTCGTCGTGTCCGCGCTGGTCACCGCGAGCAGCGCCTGCGCCCGATGGATCTTGGCGGCCTCCAGGACCCCCTCCTGGGTGACGTCCCCGAGTACCACCGGCACCCGCAGCCGCCGCGCCACCGCCAGCCCGCGCGCCTCGGGATCCGACTCGACGCACACCACGGGGACGTGCAGTTCCCGCAGCCGCGTCAGCACCCGCGTACCGATCTTCCCCAGCCCGAGGAGCACCACATGCCCACTCAGTCCCCGCGGCGGCTTGCGCAGCGCGGAGGCGGTCCGGAAGGTGCCGAGCGCCTCCAGCACCGCCGCCAGCAGCACCGGCAGCAGCAGCAACCCGACCAGTCCCGACAGCAGTTGCAGGATCTGCCGGCCGAGCGGAGCCCCGATCGCGGGATTGTCTATGGCGAACAGGTCGAGGAGCGTGTAGTAGAAGGCCCGTACCGGATGGATGCCCGTCACCACCGACAACGCGACCGCGAGCGCGACCACGCATGCCGCGCTTCCGGCCAGCGACCACCTGAGCCGCCGGGAGAAGAGCGAGGCGAGCGGCGGTACGACCCCGACCCCGCGCCCGGCCGGCTCCGCCGCCCCCGCGGACGACGACACCTGCTCCAGCACCATCACGCCACGCTCGCCCGCGGCCCGTACCTGCTCCGCGTCCGGCAGCAGCCGCGGCCCCTGCTCCCGCAGGCCCTCGGCCGACTGGGGCGCGGCGCCGTTCGGCGAGAACAACGCCAGCGGGAACAGGCCCCGTTCGGAGGCGTCCTGCCCGGCGACGGCACCCGGCGGCAGGTCCACCGCCCGCAGCACCAGGCCGTCCGTGTGGATGACCTTGCCGCGCCCGGCGAGCGCGGTGGCGGCGAGCGCCGGCGCGACGGTGTCGGCGTCGGACAGCACGGTCGTGGAGGCGTCCCCCACCACACCGGCCTCGCCGCCGTCCACGTCCCCGATGGCCAACGCGGCGGCCTGGTCGAGGAGTTCCTCGATGTGCTGCCCCAACCGGCGGTTGTACAGCCGCAGCACGAGCCGCAGCCGCGGATTCAGCCGGCGGGCGGTGAGGGCGGCCCGGATGTTGGTCTCGTCGTCGTCGTACACGAGCGCGAGCGCGGCGGCCCGCTCCACGCCCGCCTCGGCGAGCACCGCCTCGGTGGCCTCGGCGGCCTCCAGCACCCGTTCCCCACGCGGCCCGTCACCGGCAGCGGTGACCGAACCACCCGCACCGGAACCAGCGTTGCCGCCGCCACTGCCGCCACCACTGCTACTACTGCCGCCGCCACCGTTCCCGCCTGCCGCCCGTCCGACGGCCGCACTGACCATCCGGTCGAACAGCGCGGCCGAGGCGGCCCGGGCGCGTCCGACGACCGGCGGCCGGGCGATGCGCACGTCCGGCGGCACGACAAGGGTGACCTGTTCGCCGTAGACCGCGCGCAACTCGGCCGCCAGCCGGTGGGCGAGCCCGTCGTCCCCGCACACCACCATGGGGGCCCTGGCCCCACCACCCTGATACGGAACGCTCGCCACGAGGGAAAAGACTGCCTCAACGGGACGCATGGTTCCAGCAACGAGATGAACAGCCGCCCCTGACCGCCCGTAGGGAAGGTGAGGGAGCATAATCCCGGATCTGACCGAAGTGCCGGAGGTACCCGACCCGTGGCCGTCACCGAGAAAGCCGCCCCGTCCGGCGCCGTGCCCGAGGGCGCGACCCCCGGCGGCGACGGCACCCGTACCCCGCCCGACGGGGAGGGCGGGTGGCACTTCAGCTCCCCCCTGGCCCTGACCCTGCTCCTCCTCCTGGTCGTGGTGTTCCAGAGCCCGGTGCGCGGCGCGCTGTCGAAGCCGGTGATGCAGAGCTGGATGACGGTATTCGTGGCGGTGGTCGTCCAGGCGCTCCCGTTCCTCGTCCTCGGCGTGCTGCTGTCCGCGGCGATCGCGGTCTTCGTCCCGCCGTCCTTCTTCGCCCGCGCCCTGCCCGGCCACCCCGCCCTGGCGGTGCCGGTCGCGGGCCTGGCCGGGGTGATCCTGCCGGGCTGCGAGTGCGCGTCCGTCCCGGTGGCCGGCGCCCTGGTCCGCCGGGGCGTCACCCCGGCCGCGGCGATCGCCTTCCTGCTCTCCGCGCCCGCGATCAACCCGATCGTGCTGACGGCGACGGCGGTGGCGTTCCCGCGCGACCCCGAGATGGTGGTGGGCCGGTTCGCCGGCAGCCTGCTGGTGGCGTGCGCGATGGGCTGGCTGTGGCAGCGGCTCGGCCGCACCGACTGGCTGCGCCTGCCGACGCACGCGCACCACGAGGGCGAGACCAAGGGGGAGGCGTTCTGGTCCTCGGTCCGGCACGACACGATGCAGGCGGGCGGCTTCCTCGTCCTCGGCGCGATGGCGGCGGCGACGCTGAAGGCGGTGGCCCCGGCGGAGTGGCTGCGCACGGCGGCCGCCAACCCGGTGGTCGCGATCTTCGCCCTGTCGATCCTGGCCGTCCTGCTGTCCATCTGCTCGGAGGCGGACGCGTTCGTGGCGGCTTCCCTGACCCAGTTCTCGCTCACCGCGAAGCTGGCCTTCCTGATCGTGGGCCCGATGATCGACCTCAAGCTCTTCGCGATGCAGGCGGGCACCTTCGGCCGCGGCTTCGCCCTGCGCTTCGCCCCGGCCACCTTCGTGGCGGCGATCGCGGGCGCGGTCCTGACCGGGGCGGTGCTGCTGTGAACCGGCAGGCGCAGGCGGCCGTGATGTTCCTGGTGGGCGCGGCCCTGCTGCACGCGGGCGGGACCGACCTCTACCTGCGCTACGTCAAGGCGGGTCTCCAGTGGCTGGTGCTGACCGCGGGCGCCGTCCTGATCGTCTCGGCGCTGGCGACGGCGTGGTACGAGTGGAAGCGTGCCCGCACCCGGAAGGCCGCGCAGGAAGCCGTCCAGGCAGCCGCGCCCGAGGCCGCACCCGAGGCCGCGGCCGAGGCGCATGCCCACCCGGAGCCCCGTATCTCCTGGCTGCTGGTCCTCCCGATCCTCGCCCTGATCCTGATCGCCCCGCCCGCGCTCGGCTCCTACAGCGCGATGCGCACCGGGACGGCCCTGCAACATCCGTACGGCTACATGAAGTTGCCCAAGGCCGACCCGATCCCGATCAACCTGGTCGACTACGCGGGCCGCGCGGTCTACGACCACGGGCGCTCGTTCGACGGCAGGAGCGTGCGTATCACGGGTTTCGTGGCCCTGGACAAGAGCGGTGCCCCCTACCTGGTCCGCATGGCCCTCAACTGCTGTGCGGCGGACGCCCAGCCGGTGAAGGTGGCCCTGACCGGCAAGATCCCCCCGGTCCTCCAGCCGGACGCCTGGCTCCAGGTGACCGGCACCTACACCGCCCGCGTGACACACGACCCGGTGAACAACGGCCCGATCCCCTACCTCAAGGTCACCGAGGCCAAACCGATCCCGGTACCGTCCGACCCGTACGACGAGAGCTGGAACAACTGACGGGTCCGGCCGCGGCGCTTCCAGAGAGCGCGAGAAGAGCAGAGGCCTTGGCCTGTCCAGTGCAACGCGGGTCAGCGGCGGGGTAGCACGCCCAGGAGGGTTGCGGTCAGGGCCAGCTCCAAGGAGTCCTTCAGCTCCAAGTGGAAGCGGGCCAGGTCGGGCTCGGCCTCGTAGGCCGCCCTCAGGCTGGGTGGGGGTGTGCTGTACGCCGACAGCGCGCCGGCCATGACCATGGTTTGCAGGCTGAACAGTGTGGCGTTCTCGCCCAGCTCCGGCAGGTACTTCAGGAGCAGGGCGGTCATGGTTGTCAGGCGGTCCAGGGAGGCGCGCTTGTAGCGTGCGACGACCTCGACGGAGACGTTGTGTTCCAGGACGCTGCCCTGTGCGCCGAAGAGGTCGCACAGCACCACTCGGCCGGAGAGTGAGCGGCTGAGGATCTCGGCCACCGCTGCCGCTCGCTCGGCCATGGGTAGGTTCTCGTCGATGCCGGCGGCCAACTCGCCTGCCAGTTCCGTCAGCCACTCCTGTAGGAAGCGGTCCAGCAGTTCCAGCAGCACCGCCTCGCGAGACTCGAAGTAGCGCAGCACGTTCGGCTTCGCCAGACCTACCCGGCGGCTGAGCTCGTTCAGGGTGACCGCGGCCACGGGCATCTCGTCGAGCATCGCCGACGCCGCGTCGAGGATCGCGCGTCGGCGGATCTCCCGCTGCTCTTCGGTCCGCGCCCGCTGGAAAGTCACGACCACCACCCTAACTTAGGTACCTGCGGTACGTTGACAACGTACCGAGAGTACTTTAATGTCGTCGGCACAAGATACCTTCGGTACGTTAGTTAGTCGGGAGCCTGGCATGAGCGACAAGTGGACGACGGCGAACATTCCGGACCAGCGCGGACGGGTGGCCGTGGTGACCGGGGCCAACACCGGACTGGGGTACGAGACCGCCAAGGCGCTCGCCGAGCGCGGGGCGTCCGTGGTGCTCGCCGTGCGCAACGTCCAGAAGGGCGAGCAGGCCGCAGCCCGGATGACCGGCGACGTGACCGTGCAGGCGCTGGACCTGACCTCGCTCGACTCCGTCCGGACCGCGGCGGCGGCGCTGCGGTCCCGGCTCGACCGGCTCGACCTGCTGATCAACAACGCCGGCGTGATGTACACGCCGAAGCAGACCACCCGGGACGGCTTCGAGATGCAGTTCGGCACCAACCACCTCGGCCACTTCGCGCTCACCGGGCTGCTGCTGGACCTGATGCTGCCGGTGCCCGGCTCGCGCGTGGTGACGGTCAGCAGCACCGGCCACCGCATCCGGGCCGCGATCCACTTCGACGACATGCAGTGGGAGCGGTCGTACAGCCGGGTCGCCGCCTACGGTCAGTCCAAACTGGCCAACCTGATGTTCACGTACGAGTTGCAGCGCCGGCTCGCCACACACGGCACCACCGTCGCGGTGGCCGCGCACCCCGGCATGTCCAACACCGAGCTCGCTCGCAACACCCCCGCGGCCCTCCGGCTTCCGATCACCTGGCTCGCGCCGCTGATCACCCAGACGCCGGCGATGGGCGCGCTGCCGACCCTGCGCGCCGCCACCGACCCCGCCGCGCTCGGCGGCCAGTACTACGGTCCCGGCGGACGCAACGAGGTCAAGGGCCACCCCCGGCTGGTCACCTCCAGCCCGGAGTCGTACGAGGTGGCCGTCCAGCAGCGGCTGTGGGCCGTCTCCGAAGACCTCACCGGAGTGAAGTTCCCCGTCGTTCAGTCCAAGCAGAACTCGTTTCCCTCCGGATCGGCCATCACGATGTAGCCCGCGCCGGCAGGAGGCGCCGGGCCGGGTGCGGCACGTACGCCCTCGGGGCCCTTCGGAGACGTCCGCGGTGCCTTCGGACGCCGCCACCCGCACTTCAGTCATTCCGCTCCGAGCCGACCGTCGCCGTGATCACGGTCAGGTCGGAGAGGTCCGGCCCGCCGGGCCCTCGCGGGCAGGGTTCCGGCGGACCGGGGAGGCGGGCGGTTGCCGGGGCCCGGCAGACTCAGACGTGGTGGCGCCGACCCGCCTTCAGCTTGCCTATGAAAGCGGCCCAGGAGCCGGCCTCGAAGATCAGCGCGGGTCCGTCAGGGGTCTTGCTGTCACGGACGGGGACGGCGCCGGGGATTTCCTCGGCCACCTCCACGCAGTCGCCCCCCGCCTGATTGCTGTAGCTGCTCTTGCGCCAAGCGGCGCCGTTCAGATCGGGACGGAACTTTCGCGCCACGGTAGTTGCCCTCCATCACGGACCTGATCATGTCGAGTGACATGAGCGGGGGCAGGGCTGCCGCCCGCAGCCGATCGTAAATCACCTTGTAGCGCCCGACGTTGGGCGGTTCCTCGATGAGCTGGCCGTAGTCCGAGCCTTCCGTGTAGGCCACGTCCGAGCTGTCCGGAAGAGTGAGGATCGTCAGCGATCCGCCCATCGCCTCGTGTCCGCCCTGGTCGAAGGGCAGTACCTGCACAGTGATGTGACGTTCTGCCGCTCCGTCGAGCAATCGCTCCAACTGCTTCCGCATCACGTCAGGGCCGCCGATGGGACGTCTCAGTACCGCCTCGTCCAGAACCACCCAGAGCTCTGGCCGGTCGGGGGAACCGAGACGCTCCTGACGCCCCATCCGGGCGGTCAGGCGTTCTTGCAACTGCTCGTCGCCGTCGAGCAGCGCATCCAGGCTGAGGACCGCCCGCGCGTAGTCCTCGGTCTGCAACAGGCCGGGCACCACATGCGCCGCGTACTGCCGGATGACCACCGCCCGCTCCGAGTACGCCATGAACTGCCGCGACCAGTCCGGAAACGCCTCCCTGTACACGTACGGCCACAGCTCGACCAGCAACTCGTCCGCACCCAGCGCCGCGTCCAGCGCCCGCGCGAGCTCCCGTGTCGGTCTCGCCCCGGAGGCCCGCTCGATCTGGGTGATCCGGGTGCTCACCACGTGTACCGCGGCGCCGAGTTCGGCCTGGGTCAGGCCGGCGGCCGTACGCAGTCTCCGTACCCGCGAACCGAACAGCGCCGCCATCGACGTACTGGGGTCGATTCCGTTGGCCAAGGCGTCACTTCCATCCCTTACGAACCGAGAAGTAAGGCTGCGTCACCTTTCGAGCGTAGGGCGTCGGGACGACTCTTGGACACGGAACGTGATGTCTCGCGCACAGGGCGGGACATTCAGGCTCGACAGGCAAGGACGGGCAGGCAGTGCTGACAGCGATGGTCGAATCACACTCTTTCGCGGGGCAGTTCGCGTCCTCACCGCGGGGCGCCCGGCACGCTCGGCACCACGCCGTCCGTTGCCTGGAGGGGTGGGGATTTCCTCCGGCGTCGGACGCGTCGTCCACGGTCGCCCTCGTGGTCGGCGAACTCGCCGCGAACGCGGTGCGGCACGGCAGGGTGCCGGGGCGCGACTTCGGGCTGCGGCTCGCCCTCGACACCGCGGCGGGCCTGGTCCGTGTCGAGGTCGCGGACGCCGAATCCGGGAAGAGGCCGCCCGCCGCCGCGCCCTCGTCCTTTCCCGAGGGGGAGTCGGGCCGCGGTCTGCTCCTGGTGGACGCCCTGGCCCTGCGGTGGGGTGTGACGCCTCGTCACCCCGTGGGCAAGACGGTGTGGGCGCAGGTGCCCGTCGCCTCGCCGTGACCGGGGTGGCCGCCGGGTCCGGTCACGCCCGTCCGACCGTGTCCTGGTCCTCCACCGTGTCCTCCACCGTGGTCCCCTGCGTAGGGAGCGGGACCGGGAGCGGGACCGGGCGGTCGGCCGGGACGGGCTCCGTCGTCGCGCACCGTCGGGTCAGGCGGCGGGCCACCGGCTCGGTGTAGCGGGCGGTGAGGGGGCCGAGGATGACGAGGATGAGGACGTAGGCGGTGGCCAGGGGGCCCAGGGAGGGTTCGATGCCGGCGGTGACGGCGAGGCCGGCGATGACGATGGAGAACTCGCCGCGGGCGACCAGGGTGCCGCCGGCCCGCCAGCGGCCCTTGGCCGAGATCCCGGCGCGCCGCGCGGCCCAGTAGCCGGTGGCGATCTTCGTCAGCGCGGTGACGGCCGCCAGGCCGAGCGCGGGCAGCAGGACCGGCGGGATGCTCGACGGGTCGGTGTGCAGGCCGAAGAAGACGAAGAAGACGGCGGCGAACAGGTCGCGCAGGGGAGCGAGGAGGTGGTGGGCGCCCTCGGCCACCTCGCCGGAGAGGGCTATGCCGACCAGGAACGCGCCCACGGCTGCGGAGACCTGGAGTTTCTGCGCGATGCCCGCGACCAGGAGGGTCAGGCCCAGGACCACCAGGAGCAGCTTCTCGGGGTCGTCGCTGGAGACGAAGCGGGAGATGTGCCGGCCGTAGCGGACGGCGATCAGCAGGACCAGTCCGGCGGCCCCGAGCGCGACCGCCAGGGTGAGGCTGCCGGCCGCGAGGCCGACGCCGGCCAGCAGCGCGGTGATGATCGGCAGGTAGACGGCCATGGAGAGGTCCTCCAGGACCAGGATGCTCAGGATCACCGGCGTCTCCCGGTTGCCGAGCCGCCCCAGGTCCCCGAGGACCTTGGCGATGACACCGGAGGAGGAGATCCAGGTGACGCCGGCCAGCACCACGGCCGCCACCGGTCCCCAGCCCAGCAGCAGGGCCATCGCGGCGCCGGGCAGCGCGTTCAGTGCGGCGTCCACCAGGCCTGCCCGGTACTGCGTCCTGAGGTTGGAGACGAGATCGCTGGCCGTGTACTCCAGGCCGAGCATGAGGAGCAGGAGTACGACGCCGATCTCGGCGCCGATCGCGACGAACTCCTCGCTCGTGCCGAGCGGGTAGAGGCCGCCCTTGCCGAACGCGAGCCCGGCCAGCAGGTAGAGGGGAATGGGTGAGAAGCGGAGGCGCCCGGCGAGCCGGCCGAGCAGGCCGAGACCGAGGATGATCGCACCGAACTCGATCAGGAAGACGGCGGAGTCGTGCACGGCGGCCTCACTCCCGCCCGAGTATGGCGGCGGCCGCGTCGACGCCCTCACGGGTGCCGATCACGATGAGCGTGTCGCCGCCGGCGAGGCGGAAGCCGGGGGTGGGGGAGGGGACCGCCTCGGCGCGGCGCAGCACGGCGACGATGGACACGCCGGTCTCGGTCCGCATCCGCGTCTCGCCCAGCAGCCGGCCGTTCCAGTACGACGTGGCGGAGAGTTCGATCCGCTCGGCCACCAGCCCGAGGTCGGTGGTGGACAGCAGGTTCGGGCTGTGGTGGGTGGGCATCAGCGCGTCGATGAGGGCCGCCGCCTCCCCCGAGGACAGCCGCAGCGACAGGGCGCAGGCGTCGGGATCGTCCGGTTGGTAGGCGCTCAGAATCCGTGAACCGTCCCGGTGCGCGACCACGGACACCCGGCCCTGGGCCCGCGTGGCGAGGTCGTAACGGACCCCGATTCCCGGCAACGGCGTCCTGCTCAGGCGTGGAGCCCCCAAGGCTGTCTCCCCTGTCTCGTCGTCTCGTCCCGCTGGCTCTTTGCTCTTTCTTTGCCAACAGCCTAGCCTGGCGGGGGGGAGCCGGGGAGCGGGCCCGGAGGGCGGTCAGGAGGGGTAGGGGACGTAGCAGTCCAGGGCCGGGCGGTACAGCACGTGCCAGGTGCGGCCCTCGATCACGCCGCTGGCCGGCAGGCCGTGGCAGGTCTGGATCCACTCGATCTTCTTCTGCATGACCGTGCCGTAGACCCCGTCCAGGGCGAGCTTGGGCGGCTGTCCGCCCCACGCGTTGCTGAGGCACTGCGCCTGTCTGACCGCCGCTCCGGTCTCGCCGTACGCGAGCGTCGGCCGGTCGCCCGAGGCCACGTAGGAACAGTCCTGACCGGGGGCGGCCGCCGCGGTGTGCGGCACCGCCGGGCCCAGGGCGACGGCCGCGCCCAGTGCCGCGGCCGAGGTGAGAAGTAGGTTCCGTCTCATGCCCGCTCCTTCAAGAGCGACTCGACTTCTGCCCATGGTCGCGCGCGAGCGGCAGCACCCGCGACTCGAGCGGACGCGTGTCCGACGGCGGGGAGGCATCGGCGGGCCGCCGGCCGCGTACCGCGGTGAGCGTGCCGAGCAGGGCCATGGCCAGGCAGCCGAGCAGGACGACGGTGGACGACGCCTTCAGCATCGACAGCCCGGACCCGGTGAGCAGCACGACCAGGGCCCAGCGCACCGCGGCTCCCGAGACCCGGCTGGAGACGAGGGAGCCGACCACGACCCCCGGAACGGCGCCGATGAGGAGCGTCGCCGCGAGTCCCAGGTCGGCGTCGCCGACGAGCAGGTGGCCCAGGGCGGCGGCGGCCACCATGGGGACGGCCTGCACCAGGTCCGTGCCGACGAGGTGGTTGGCTTTGAGGCGCGGGTGGGCCAGCATCAGCATCACGATGATCAGGGAGCCCGAGCCGACCGAGGTCATCCCGACGATCACCCCGCCCGCCAGTCCGATGAGCAGCGTGGCCACGGGCCGTACGGGAACGTGGGCGTCCTCGCTGGTAGGGCTGGTAGGGCTGGTAGGGCTGGTAGCGCCGGTAGCGCCGTCCCCGTCGTCGGCGGTGGTGCGGCGGCGGTCGAGCCACATGCGGGCGAGCATGCCGACGACGGCCAGCATCAGCGCCGCACCGACGACGTACTTGACGCGCTGTTGCAGAGCGTCGCCGTCGCCGAGCGCGCGGAGCAGGAACACACCGCAGAAGGCGGCCGGGACGGCGGTCGGCAGCAGCCAGCGCACGATGTCCCAGCGCACGGTGCCCGCCCGCTGGTGGACCAGCGCGCCGAACGGCTTCATGAACACGGACGCGGCCAGGTCGCTGCCGATGGCCGCGGTGGGGTTCACCCCGAACACCATGACCATGATCGGCGTCATGAGCGCTCCGCCACCCATGCCGGTGAGCCCTACGGCGAAGCCGACGAGGGCGCCCGCGATGACGATCGGAACGGTGGAATCCATGGGGCGGCACCTTAGCCACCATTCCTATGGGAAACGTAGGGAACGGGAACGGTCCCGGGTTTCAGCGTCCCGAAGCCGTCCCGCCCGGCTGAAACCGCGCTGAAGCCCGGTTGAATCCCGGTGGCCGCACGCTCTGCGGCATGACGACGAACGCACCAGAACCCGAACCCGCACTCGCGATCGCGGCCACCGGGCTGCGCAAGGCCTACGGGGACAAGACCGTCCTCGACGGCATTGACATCCGCGTCCCCGCCGGCACGGTCTTCTCGCTCCTCGGGCCGAACGGCGCCGGCAAGACCACCGCGGTCAACATCCTGTCCACGCTCATCGCCGCCGACGGCGGCGAGGCCCGGATCGCCGGGCACGACCTCACCGCCGAGGCCCAGAAGGTACGGGCCGCGATCGGGGTCACCGGCCAGTTCTCCGCCGTGGACGGTCTGATCACCGGCGAGGAGAACATGCTCCTCATGGCCGACCTGCACCACCTGTCCAAGCGGGACGGACGGCAGGTCACCGCCGACCTGCTGGAGCGGTTCGACCTCACCGAGGCCGCGAAGAAGCCCGCCTCCACCTACTCCGGCGGCATGAAGCGCCGGCTGGACATCGCCATGACCCTGGTCGGCAGCCCGCGGATCATCTTCCTCGACGAGCCGACCACCGGCCTCGACCCGCGCTCCCGGCACACCATGTGGCAGATCATCCGCGAACTGGTCTCCGGCGGCACCACCGTCTTCCTCACCACCCAGTACCTGGAGGAGGCCGACCAGCTCGCCGACCGCATCGCGGTGCTCGACGGCGGCAGGCTCGTCGCCGAGGGCAGCGCCGAGGAGCTCAAGCGGCTCGTCCCGGGCGGCCACGTCCGGCTGCGGTTCTCCGACCCGGAGTCGTACGAGCAGGCGGCGACCGCGCTGCGCGAGGCCACCCGCGACGACCAGGCCCTCGTCCTGCAGATCCCCAGCGGCGGCACCCAGCGCGAGCTGCGCGCCATCCTCGACTGGCTCGACGCCGCCGACATCGAGGCCGACGAACTCTCGGTGCACACCCCCGACCTGGACGACGTGTTCTTCGCCCTGACCGCCACCACCGCCGGCGCCACTGCCACCACCGGCACCACCGGCAACCAGAACGCCGACAAGGAGACCGTCCGATGAGCACCGCCGGCTACGCCTTCCGCGACAACCTCACCATGCTGCGGCGCAACCTCCTGCACGCCCGCCGCTACCCCTCCCTCACCCTGAACCTCCTGCTCACCCCGGTCATCCTGCTGCTCCTGTTCGTGTACGTCTTCGGCAACGTGATGAGCGCCGGCATCACCGGCGGCCACGCCGACCGGTCCGAGTACGTCGCCTACCTCGTCCCCGGCATCCTCTTCCTGACCGTGGGCATGACCTCGCTCGGTACCGCCGTGGCCGTGTGCACCGACATGACCGAGGGCATCATGGCCCGGTTCCGCACGATGGCGATCTCCCGCGCCTCGGTGCTGACCGGCCACGTGATCGGCAGCGTGATCCAGACGATGGCGGCGCTGGTCCTGGTCCTGGGCATCGGACTCGCCATCGGGTTCCGGCCCGACGCGTCGCCGGTGGAGTGGCTCGCGGCGGCCGGCCTGATGGCCCTGGTCAGCCTCGCCATGACCTGGATCTCCGCCGGCATCGGCCTGATCAGCCCCAACCCCGAGGGCGCCAGCAACATCGGGACGCCGCTGGTGATGCTGCCGTTCCTGTCCAGCGCGTTCGTGCCGGTGGACGCCATGCCGGGCTGGTTCCGCTGGTTCGCCGAGTACCAGCCGTTCTCGCCCTTCATCGAGACCCTGCGCGGTCTGCTGCTGGGCAGCGGGATCGGCACGAAGAACGCGGTGCTGGCCCTCGGCTGGGGCGTCGCGCTGACCGTGCTCGGCTACCTGTGGTCCAAGGCGCGGTTCAGCCGTGAGCACCGGCAGTGAGCCCGTGCAGAGCCTGCCGGGCCGCCGCCCGCAACTGGTCCCGCCCCAGGGCCGCGTACTCCGACCTCGCGTCGGCGTACGCGGCCCGGTCCGCGTTCTCGGCCGCCTGCCGGGACCGGGCCGAGGAGAGGGTCGGCAGGTCCCGCATCACCGGCAGCACCGCCGCCAGCGCCAGCAGCCGTACCCCCGTGGTGTCGCCCCGGGCCAGCCCCGCGTAGCCGAGCGCGAGCAGCACCGAGCCGTAGACCGGCAGTTCCAGCAGGTCCCCGGCGGCGGGGTCGTCACCGGACAGCATCCCGAGCAGCCGGTCCCGCAGGTGTCCGGCCAGCCCGGCCACCGGTTCCAGCCGGTCGTGCTGCGCGTGCGCGGCGAGCGCGGCCGCCTGCACCTGGAGGGACCAGGAGCCGAGGAACGGATCGTCCGCGGCCAGCGCACCGGCCTCCCGGATCCCGGCCGCCGCCTGCCGCCAGAGGCCGAGACCGACCTCGGTCAGCCCGCGGGCCAGCGCGATCTCCGCCCGGGCCTGTAGCAGCTCGGGGCTGAAGGCCTGGGCGGACTCCGGCTGCGGGTCCGGGGCGGCGCGGCCCAGCCAGTACTCCGCCTCCGCGACCTCCCCGCGCTGCAGACAGGCGGACGCCAGCCCGTAGCGGACCCCGATCGCGTCCAACCAGGTACCGGCCTCACTGAGCGCGTCGGCGGCCCGGAGATGCTCGTACGCCTCCGCACCGCGCTCCGTCTTGAGGCACAGCTCGCCGATCCGGCCATGGCTGAGCAGCATCGTGATGGGGTTGCCGAGCGGCGCCACCGCGGCCAGCATCCGCCGGGCGTAGTGGAGCGCGCGTTCCGTCTCGTACGCGGATTCCCACAGGTAGCTGGCGACGCCCGCCGCGAGGCCCGCGAGCAGCGGCTCGTCGGCGTCGCACAGCTCCTCCAGCCGCGCGTACTGCGGCGGGTGCATGTCCGGGACCGCGCACAGCACGGCGGCCAGGGCCCGCGGCACGGTGTCCGCCGGGGCGGGCGGCAGGCGGCGCAGCGTGACGAGCTGGCGTACGGCGTGCGGGCCGTAGCCCATGAAGAGGCCGGCCGCGCACACCGCCGCCGCGCTCCGGGCCGTCTCCACGTCGTCGGAACGCTCCGGTCCCGGGCGGAAATGGGACAGCGGCCCGCCCGTCTCGGCGGCGAGGGTGACGAACCGGGTGTAGCTGTTGCCGACGGACCACAGGGAGGCCAGTACGGCGGTGACGGCGGCGGTGGCCGGGCCGTCGGCGCGGGCCAGGGCGTACCGCAGCGCGAGGACGAGGTTGTCCTGCTCGGCACGGATGCGGTCGAAGGCGGCCGACGCGTCGGTGCCGTACATCCCGGCGTGGTGGGCCCGCCCGAAGTCCCGGGCCCAGGCGAGGAACCGGCCCGTCACGGCCTCGGTCTCCCCCGCCTCCTCCCGTCGGGCGGCGCCGAACTCCCGCAGCGTCTCCAGCATGTGGAAGCGCACCCCGGCAGGGCTCTCCCCCACCTTGATCAGGGACTGGCCGGCCAGCTGCTCCAGCAGGTCCATCGCGTCCCCGTCCCCGTCCCCGTCCCGGTCCCTGTCCCCGGTGTCGGTGTCGATGCCCGTGTCGCCCAGCACGTACTCCGCCGCGGTCACGTCGAAGCCGCCGGGGAACACCGACAGCGCGCGGAGCGCCGCCCTTCCCTCGGGTTCCAGCAGGTTCCAGCTCCACTCGACCACGGCCCGCAGCGTGCGGTGCCGTTCGGGGGCGTCCCGGGCGCCACCGCGCAGCAGCGCGAAACGGTCCCGCAGCCGGTGCGCGATGTCGGCCACGGAGAGCACCCGGACCCGGGCCGCGGCCAGTTCCACGGCCAGCGGCAGCCCGTCCAGATGACGGCAGATCTCGGCGACCCGGTCGGCCGGCAGGTCCACACCGGGCCGCGCGGCCCGCGCCCGCTGCGTGAAGAGCTCGACGGAGGTCGCCAGGGACAGCTCCGGCAGGGTGTACACCGACTCCGAGGTCAGGCCGAGCGGGGCCCGGCTGGTGGCCAGCACCCGCAGCTCCTTCGACCGTGACACCAGCGCCTGGACGAGGGCGGACGCGGCGGCGATCACGTGCTCGCAGTTGTCAAGGACCAGCAGCGCGGGGCCGGGCCCCAGCGCGGCGACGACGGCGCTCACCGTGTCCTTGCCCCCGCCCGGGAGCTGGCGGCCCTCACCGCCGCCGACGGCCGAGGCGACCTCGTCCGCCACGTCGTCGTGGGTGACACCGGCCAGGGTGACGAAGTGGACGACGGGCTGTTCGGCCGCCCGGCTCACCGCGTGCGAGAGGCGGGTCTTGCCGAGCCCGCCCGGACCGACGACGGTGACCACCCGGGCGCCGCGCAGCAGCCCGGCCACGGCGGCGATGTCGGTGTCCCGCCCCAGCAGCGGGTTCGGGTCGTGCGGCACCCCGTGCCGGACCGGCGCCGCGTCCGCACTCAGCAACTCCTGGTGCACGGCCCGCAGTTCGGCCCCCGGATCACTTCCCAGCTCGTCCCGGAGGCGGCGCCGGTAGCCGTCGTACCGGGCCAGCGCCGCGGCCCGCCCGGCGCCGGCGGCCTCACAGCGCAGCAGCTCCGCCAGCACCTCCTCGTCCCGGGGCAGCTCCCGGTGCAGCTCGGCCAGCGGCGCGGTGGCTTCCGCCCGCCGTTCCAGCCGGGCGAGCGCGAGGGCGTGGGAGCGCACCAGCGCCCGGTACGCCCGCACCCGCCCGGCCCGCAGCGCCACCACCGGGTCGTGCAGTTCCTCGTCCGCCCCGGCGGCCACGCTCCCGTCCCACAGCGCCAGCCCCGCGGCGGCCCGCGCCAGGGAGCCTTCGTGGTCCCCGGCCCGGGCGCGTTCGGCGGCGGCCGCCTCGTGCACAAGGAGCGCGGAGCTGTCGATCCGGGTCTCGTCCAGCCCCAGCCGGTAGCCCGTCGGCGTGCTCAGGATCAGCTCGGCGCCCAGCTGCGACCTGAGCCGGGAGACCAGGACCTGCACCGCCTTGCCCGGCCGCTCCGGCAGCTCGTCCGGCCACAGCCCCTCCACCAGCCGCCCGGTGCTGCAACCGGTGCGCGGATCCTGCGCGAGCAGCGCCAGCAGCCCGCGCAGCCGGGGCGCGGTGATCTCCCGTCCACGGCAGGCGACTCGGGGCAGCAGGGTCAGCTCGGGGGGCTCGGCGGTCTCGGTGGTCACCCGTGCAGACTAGGCGTGTTCAGGCAGCGCCCTGAAGGGGCGCGGGGCTGTGCCTGGTCGGTTGGCCGCGGGAGACCGGGCGTACGTGCTTTTCAAGGTCGGGGCGCGGCTCCGGCGAAGGTCCGCTCGAAGGCCGCGGAGGCGGCTTCCTCGCGCCACTGGACGGCCGCCTTCGGGCTCGCGCCGATCAGCCGCCGGCACTCCGCGCCCGGCGGACGGCCGCTGCCGGGGAGCCGTCCGGCGCAGGCGGCGACCGGACGGTAGCCGTCGCGGACGGGGTCGCCCCGCCACAGGCTCCGGCCGGGCAGGAAGGCGTACTGCACGGAGGCGCGGGCCAGGTCCTTGAGCTCCGGGTACGTCAGGCCGTAGGTCTCGGCGGCGTACTGGTACGCGTGGCTGATGTCGGTGCGCGAGACACCGGGGTCGTCGGTGGCCAGGACGACCGGCACCCCGTACGCCCGGTAGGTGTCGAAGGGGTGGGCGGCGCCGCGCACCCCGAGGATCTGCGCGTTGCTGGTGAAGGGCACCTCCACGGCGATCCGCCGGGCGGCCATCGTCCGGGCCGTGCGCTGCCAGTCGTTCTCGTGACGGAGGTCGACGCCGTGCCCGACGCGCTCGGCACCGGCGATGTCCACGGCCTGCCGGATGTGGAACCGCAGGTCCTCGGGCGGGACCAGCCCCGGCCGCAACTCGCCCGCGTGCAGGGTGACGCGGGCTTTCGGATAGACCGTGTGCAGGAACCTCACCATGCGCATCTGGAGGGTGTAGTCGGCCAGCGCGGTGGACCCGTCCTCGGGCTGGACGAGATTGACGGCGAGGAAACGGGGATCGCGCTCGGCGAGCCGCATGCCGAGGGCCAGTTCGGTGAAGACGCGTTCGCGGGACTCGCCGCGGAAGGCCTGGTAGACGAAGCGCACGGTGAGCCGGCAGCCGGGGCGGGGGCGATCGGTGCCGCAGCGGGCGGCGGCCCGGAACCCGGCGTCGGTGGCGTCCGTCGCCCTGCGCGCCGCCGCGACCACCCCGTCGAGCCGGCCGCCCTCGACGAGCCGGGCGTGCAGGGCGGCGAGGTCGGGGTCCCAGCCGACCTCGTCGGCGAGTCGTCCGGCGCGGTCCGAGGCCGGGTTGACCATGGTCTCCAGATAGAACTGGTGCTGCGCCGCGACCGAGTCGGCGACCTCGGCGAGCACCTTGCCGGGGTGCAGCGCGGGCACCAGCCCGAACTTGTCGAACGTGGCGAAGAAATGGTCGTGGCCGCTGCGGTCAGGCGGGAACTCGTCCATGGACCAGGCCCGTAGGACCGCAGCGCGGAAGCCGGGGTCGGTGCGGGCGTCGGCGGCTGGCCGGGTGCCGGGGCCGCAGGGCGGTACGACGGCGGTCAGCGTCGCCGTGTCGACACACAGGCCGTCCCCGGCGGCGAGCGCGATCAGGTACTCGGTCCTGACCGCGCCGAAGAGGTGGTTGTGCAGGTCGCCGCCCTTGGGCAGCTTCAGGAAGAACCCGCGCAGCGCCCGGGGGTCGTTCGGGGCCGCCGTCCGCAACGACGTCAGGTACGCGTCGGTGCGGGCTTCGGCGTCCGTCACCGGGCGGGGGACGGCGCGGGGCCGGGGGAGCGCGGCCGCGGGCGGCGCGGCCGACAGACAGGTCAGCAGGGTCAGCAGGCAGCAGCAGAGCAGGGGCAGGGTGGCGGCGAGGGGGCGGTCGCGGGGGGTGCGGTGGGGAGCGGCTGCGACGGCGGGCGCCGTGCGGCGGGGGTGGCCGGCGGTGCGAGCGCCGTCGTAGGTCGTCACGGACCGATGATCATCAAGTCGGCCTGGTCACGGCCGGACAGCCACGCGGCACGCACGCAGAGCCACCCGGGCGGGCTCAGGGGCGGTGCTCGCCGTGCAGGTGCCCGTGCCCGTCTCCGTGCCCGTCTCCGTGCTCGTGCCCCTCCTGTTGGTCCCCGCCGTCGTCGGGCGAACCGCCCATCATCCGCAGCATCGCCGGGCCGCCGGTGCGCAGGAACCGTACGACCAGCGCGGCGGCCAGCAGCAGGAAGGCGATGTTGAGCCAGGTGGTGTAGTTCCAGCTGATCCCCTCGTCGGGGATCTTCGCGTCGGCCTGGTCGGGGACCAGCCCGAGGCCCCCGAAGAGGAGCTCCACGGCGTAGCCGGCGGTCACCATCGAGGCGTAGAAGGTGCCCAGCAGGAACGCGGTCATCCGGGCGCCGTAGTACTTCCGGTAGATGTTGAGGATCGGCAGGATCAGCAGGTCGGCGTAGATGAAGGCGATGACGCCGCCGAAGCTGATGCCGCCCTTCCAGAGGACCACGGCCAGCGGCACGTTGCCGATGGAGCAGACGAACGAGGCGATGGCCACCAGCGGTCCGATCAGCGGCCCGGTCAGCTTGGCCGCGAGCGGATGGCCGGTCAGGAAGAGGCTCTGCCAGAAGTCGTCCGGCACCCAGGCGGCGATCGCCCCGGCGATCAGCAGCCCCGCCACCAGGTCGCGCAGGATCGCCGCCCACTCCATGACGAAGATGTGGGAGACGGACGTGAACCCGTTCCGGGAGAGCAGCCGGCGGACGAAACCGCCCTCGCCGCCCACGGACATGTCCATCGCCGCGTGCCCTTCCATGGAGCCCGCCACTCCGCGCTCGGCCTGTTCCCGCGCCCGGCGCAGCAGCCGCTCCCGCAGCAGCACCCGGAACAGCACGGCGAGGACGACGATCATGATCGGGCCGCCGACGAACTCCGCGGCGGTGAACTGCCAGCCCATCAGCAGGGCGAGGATCACGCCCAGTTCGATCACGAGGTTGGTGGAGGCGATCTCGAAGGCCATGGCCGCGGTGAAGTCGGCGCCCTTGCGGAACAGCGAGCGGGCGAGCGCGACGGCGGCGTAGGAACAGGACGAGGAGGCGGCGCCGAGCCCCGCGGACAGCGCGAGCGTACGGGGCCGGTCGTCCCCGAGCAGCCGTACGACCGTCTCCCGGCGCACCACGGCCTGCACGATCGCGGAGAGCGTGAAGCCGAGGATCAGCGCCCAGGTGATCTCCCAGGTCATCGACCCGGCGATGGAGAGCGCGTGCCCGACCGCATCCATGGTGTCCACCCTTCACAGCCGACCATGATTATTAGTTTATATACCCCCGGAGGGTATAAGCCCAGTGGCCTCGCGGCATCCGCGTGGGCATCCCGTCATCCGGCTGCTCTCCGAACTCGGTGTGCACGGCGGCCGACTGCTGCCCGTCGGCCTCGCGGCGACGCTCGCCGCGGCCCTCGCCTCGTACGCCCTCGTCGAACGGCCCCTGCTGCGCGCCGCGGCCGCGTCCGCGTGCGCCGGCCGGAACCGGCTGTCGCCACCGCGGGAAACACCAGCCCGGCGGCCGGTGTCCGGGGAGCGGGGAGCGGGGAGCGGGGAGTGTGAGCTGATCCGGGACGTGAAAGGGCCGCGGATACTTCCGGGATCACACACTGTGCGGTGGTCGCCGCGGTGTCACCCTTGCGCGTGCGGCACACGAAGCGTGGCCGTCGGGGGATCTGTAGAGGCGGGCGAACGCAGTGGGGGACTTTCTGGGGGCGGTCACGGCATTTCCGACCGTGGTCTTCACCTTCGCGCTCGTCGTGGTGGCGGTCTACTGGCTGCTGGTGCTCCTGGGGGGCGCCCACTTCCACGGGGCGCGCGGAGGACATCACGGCCACGGGCACGGCCAGGGGCACGGGGGGCGCCATGGCCACGGGGGACTGCAGAAGGTGCTGGGTCTGGGCGGGGTGCCGATCACCGTGGCGGTGTCGCTGGTGGTCGCCTTCGCCTGGTTCGGCGCGCTCAGCGGCCGGGTGGTGTTCGGCAGCGGCCACGGGGGAGTCCTGCTGGCGGCCGCCCTGGTCGGCGGGTGGGCGGGAGCGCGGGTGCTGGCGTGGCCGCTGCGGCGGCTGATGCCTGCCCCCGCCCCGCCGCCGTCGCGCCGGGACTTCGTCGGTCTCGGCTGTGTGATCCGCACCGGACGGGTCGGCCCCGACTTCGGGCAGGCCGAGGTCCACGCGGCCGACGGTTCCTCCGCCGTCGTCCAGGTCCGGCAGAGCCTCGACGACGCGGCAGGGCCGGGTGGCGTGCTCCGTGCCGGGGCATCGGCACTCATCTACGACTACGACGACGCGGACGAGTACTTCTGGGTCATGCCCGCCGTGCCGGCCACCGGCTGACGCGACCGCGCCCCGCGCTCGTCCGGGCGTTCGGCACGCCCGTCGTTCACTCATCCATCCACGGCAAGGTCGTCCAAGGGAACAGCCATGTCTGTCGTCACTGTCGGAATCGGCGTGCTCGTCGCCGTCCTGCTGCTCATCGGCCTGGGCACGTTGCTGCTCTTCGGCCGGCTGTTTCGCAAGGTGGTCCAGGGCGAGGCGCTGATCGTCTCCCGGCCCAAGAACGTCGACGTCACCTTCACCGGTGCCCTGGTGCTGCCGATGGTGCACCGGGCGGAGGTCATGGACATCTCGGTGAAGACCATCGAGATCTCCCGCACCGGGCGGGAGGGCATGATCTGCAAGGACAACATCCGCGCCGACATCCAGATCACGTTCTTCGTCCGGGTCAACAAGACGGTGGAGGACGTCATCAAGGTGGCCCAGGCGATCGGCACGGAGCGGGCCAGCCATCAGGAGACCCTCCAGAACCTGTTCAGCGCGAAGTTCGCCGAGGCGCTGCGGACGGTGGGCAAACAGCTCGACTTCGCCGACCTCTACACCAAGCGCGAGGAGTTCAGAGACCGCATCGTCGCGGCCATCGGTACCGACTTGAACGGCTACCACCTGGAGGACGCCGCGATCGACCACCTGGAGCAGACCCCGCTGGGGCAGCTCGACGCGTCCAACATCCTGGACGCCCAGGGCATCCGGAAGATCACCGAACTGACGGCGCTGGAGCACATCCGCACCAACGACTTCCAGCGCAACGAGGAGATGGAGATCACGCGCCAGAACGTGGACGCGCGCGAGGCCGTGCTGGAGCTGGAACGGCGGCGCGCGGAGGCGGAGATCCGGCAGCGCAAGGGCATCGAGACCCTGCGCGCGCAGGAGGAGGCGGCCACCGCGCAGGTCCAGGAGGAGGAGCGGCTCAAGGCGCACAGCGCGCTGCTGCGGACCGAGGAACTGCTCGGCGTCCAGCGGGAGAACCAGGTGCGGGAGATCGCGGTCGCCGAGAAGAACCGGGAGCGGGTCCTCGCGGTGGAGAGCGAGCGCATCGAGAAGGACCGGCTGCTGGAGGTCGTCAACCGGGAGCGGGAGGTGGACCTCGCCAGGGCGGAGAAGGAGCGGCAGGTCGAGGTGGAGCGCCGGAGCGTGGCCGACGTGGTGCGCGAGCGCGTCGCGGTGGATCGCACGGTCGCCGAGCAGGAGGAGGAGATCAAGCGGGTCCGGGTCGTCCAGGAGGCCGAGCGTACCCGGCAGACCGTGATCATCGCCGCCGAGGCGGAGGCGCAGGAGCAGCTGGTCAAGGACATCAAGGCGGCCGAGGCCGCCGAGCAGGCCGCGCACCTGCGGGCGAAGGAGCAACTGGTGCTGGCCGAGGCCGCGCAGAAGCGCGCGGAGCTGGAGGCCGCCGCCAACGTGCGCCGGGCGGAGGGCGAGCGCGCCCTGGCCGGGGCGGCCGGCCTGGCCCAGGCCGAGGTGGCGGAGCGGCAGGCCATGGCCGAGGCGGCCGGCGTGCGGGCCCGGCTGGAGGGCGAGGCCGCGGGCCTGAAGGAGAAGGCGGAGGCCGTCGAGAAGGTCGGGCTCGCCGAGGCCGCGGTCGCGGAGAGCAAGGCGAACGCGGAGGCCGCGGGCATTCGGGAGCGGTTGCTGGGCGAGGCCGCCGGTCTCAAGGAGAAGGCGGCGGCGATGGCCGCGCTGGACGAGGTGTCCCGGTCCCACGAGGAGTTCCGGCTGCGTCTGGCCGCGGACAAGGAGGTCCGGATGGCCGAGCTGGAGGTCCGGAGCAAGGTGGCCGAGGCCCAGGCGGCGGTGCTGGCCGCCGGACTGGAGAGCGCGGACATCGACATCGTCGGCGGCGACAGCGTGTTCCTGGAGCGGCTGGTCGGTGCGGTGTCCTTCGGCAAGGCCGTCGACGGCGCGGTGCGGGGCTCTGAGACGGTGCAGGCCCTCGGGGCGGACTGGCTGAACGGCGAGAAGAGCTTCAGCGGCGACGCGACGGAGGTGCTGCGCTCACTGGCGGCCGGCGGTCCGTGGAACCTGGCCCTGCTGATGAAGCTGCTCGGCGGCCAGGCGGACGGCGGCACCGTCCCGGCCGACCCGGTGCAGCTCGCCAACGGTTCAGCCGCATAGCGCGGGACGAAGGCGGCCCCGAAGAGGGCCGCAGTGATGTGCGGCTACCACGGCGCGGGCGCGACCGGCCACGACGAGGCCGCGGGCGAGCGACGGCGCGACGCGGCCAGGAGGAACGGGGAAGGCAACCATGGGCGTCGAGGACGGCACCTACCAGATCCTGCGGGCACGGCTCGCCGACCGGGCGGCGGAACTCGGCCGGCGGGCGGCCTCGCTGAACTCCCGTCGGCAGGAGGCGTTCGGCTCCCGCCCGCTGGACCTGGCGGGCTCGGCCCGGCCGCGCACCGAGGGCGCGGGCACCGCGTGCGGCGTGGTCGCCGTACGGCCCGACGTCCTCCTGCTGGGGACCTCGGCGCCCGACCTCGACGCCGGCCTGCTGTCGCTGCACACGCCGGACGGCTCGGCCCTGGGGCCCGAGAAGGTCCCCGGCCTGCTCGACGACGAACGGTTCCACCGCGACCTGGCCGAGCTGCTGCGCTACTACCGGGACGCGCACCTGACCGACCTGAGGCGTACGGCGTCGGGACGGCTGCTCGCCGTGTTCCGCACCGGCGGGAACGAGGGTGATCTGCGCGTCCTGAGCTGGCAGTTGAGGGCGGACCGGGTCGAGTACCTGGGCAACCACGGTGAACGCGACCTGCCGCGGCCGCCCGTCTCCGAGCTGCCGTGGACGACGACCGGACGCGAGCACCACGCGGACGGACGGATCCTGATCGACGGCGGCGAGGGCGCGGTCTCGGTCGCCACCACCGGCGGCAGCCTCACGGTCCGGGCGCGTCCCGGCGACCGGCTGCTGTTCCAGGAAGCGGTCGACGAGCCGCTACAGAGTCTGGCCGACGCCACGGTCGCCTACGCGGCGACCGGACCCCTGCTGCTCCTGCGGATCCGCCCCTACAACGAACCGGCGGACCGCTACCTGGTCGTCAACACCCGTACCGGTTCGGTGCGTCGTCATGACTCCCTCGGCCGCGGCGCCAGGCTGCTGCCCGCCGAGCAGGGCCTGATCTTCCCCGGTGGCTACGAGCTGGCGGACGGCAGCCATCGGGCGTTCCGAATCGGCGGTGGTGGTGGCGGTGCGTCCGGTGCGTCAGGTGCCGGCGGTGCGGGCGGTGCGGGCGGTGCGTCAGGTGCGGGCGGTGCGGGCGCCGGTTCCGCGGCCGACGGGTCCGGCGCGGACGAGCTGCGCTTCGACGCGGTGCTCCCCTCGCCCAACGGCGAGGACCTGCTCTACGTCCTGCGCCGGCCGGGCCGTGCCGAGGTCCTGCTGCTGCCGTGGAACACCGTCCGCCGCGAGGCCGCGAGCGCCCTGCACGGCGCGGCGCACGCCCTGCTGCCGGACGGCACCCTCGTCCTGCTCAGAGCGGACCCCGAGCCGGTGCGCACGCACGAACTCCAGCTGTGGCACACCCCTTTCCAGTCCGCCGACCACGCCGCCGCCCAGCCGGTCGGGGACGGCCCGCTGGCCCGGATCGGCAACGCCGACCTGGTCGCGGGCATCGCCGACTGCCTCGACGTGGTCCGCAGCGCGACCGCCGCCGCGGCCACGCAGGAGAACCCGACGCCGGCCTCCCCGGAGCTGATCCTCGACGCCTGCGCCAGGGCAGCGGACCGCCACTACTGGCTGGCCGACACCGGCCTGCTCGAACCGCTCGACGAACTGCGCGCCACCGCCCAGCAGTTGGTCGCCGAACAGGCCAGAGTCCGGCAACTCGCCGCCCGCGCGGCGCAGGCTCTGGACCATGCGCGTGCCGAGGCCGCCGCGCTCGTCCGCCGCTCCCACGGCGAACCGCCCGCCGACGCGGACGCCTGGACCGCACTCCTCGCCGAACTGCGCCGGGCCCAGGGCCGCACCCGCACCTTGCGCGAACTGCCCCAGCTCGACCTGGCCGCCCTGGACCGGGTCGAGGCGGACCTGGCCGCCGAGCTCGCGGCGGCGACCGAGCGCGCCTTCGCCTTCTTCGCCGGTCCCGACGCCTTCGCCGCCCCCCTCGCCGCCGCCCGGCTCGCGGCCGGGGAAGCCGCCTCGATCGCCACCGCCGCCGAGGCCACGCGGCTCGCCGACCGCCTCACCGAGCAGGCGGACGCCCTGGCCACCGTGACCGACCTGGTCACCGGCGCGGCCGATGCCGACCCGAGCGCGGGAACGGCCGTCCTGCTGGCCATCGGTGAGGTCCTGGCCGCGGTCAACCGTGCCCGGGCGGTGCTGACCGCCCGCCGCCGCGCCCTGCTCGATGCCGAGCACCGCGCCGCGCATGCCGCGGAGACGGCGCTGCTGGCCCAGGCGACGACCGCCGCCCTGTCCGCCGCCGACACCCCGGCCGCCTGCGACGACCAGCTTGCCCGACTGCTGCTGCGGGTGGACGCGCTGGAGGCCCGCTTCGCCGAGGCCGAGGACCTCGCCGCCGACCTGGCGCTGCGCCGGGAGGAGATCCGGCAGGCGTTCGCCGTCCGGCGCCAGACCCTGCTGGACGAGGCCGCCGCCCGCGCCGACCGGGTCGCCGCCTCCGCCGGGCGGGCCCTTCGGGCGCTGAGCCGCAGGCTCGCCGGGCTCGGCTCGGCGGCCGACGTGCACGCGGCGCAGGCCGCCGACCCGATGGCGCTGCGCATCCGCGCCGCCGCCGGGGAACTGCGCGACCTCGACGAGCGGGTGCGCGCCCAGGAACTGGAGGACGGCCTGCTCGGTGCCGTCCGTACCGCCCTGCGCGAGCTGCGCGACCGGGCCGACCTGTCCGAGGACGGCGGCGCCACCGTTCGGCTGGGGCGCCACCGCTTCGCCGTCCGCCGTGAACCGGTGGAACTCACCCTCCAGCCGGACGGCGACTCGCTGGCCTTCGTCGTCACCGGGACCGGCTACCGCCGGTCCGCCGACCTCCCGGAGCTGCTGACCGGCCGGGAGTTCTGGACGCAACCCCTGGTGAGCGAGTCACCGACGCTCTACCGGGCCGAGTACCTGGCCGCCGCCCTGCTGTCCACGACCACGGCCACCGCCGCCGACGAACCCCTCCTCGACCAGGTCCGCCGCGCGGCCGAGCGGGGCTACGACGAGGGGTACGAACGTGGCGTCCACGACCAGGACGCCACGGCCATCCTCGGCGCGCTGCTACGACTGCGCGCGGGTGCGGGGCTGTTGCGGCACCCCGCCGAGGTGCGCGCCACCGCCCAGCTGTTCTGGGCCTGCGGCGCGACCGACGCCCAGCGGGCCGCCTGGCAGCGCCGCGCCCGCTCCCTGGCCCTGGCCCGAGCCCGCTTCGGCCCCGACGGCGCGGCGCCGACGACCGCGGCGTCCGGGCCGGTGACCGTAGCGTCCGGGCCGGTGACCGCGGCGTCCAGGCCGGTGGCCGCGGCGGCCGGGCCGACGACCGCCATGGCCGAGCTGGCGGCCGAACTCACCGACGCGGTCGCCGCGTTCGCCGCCGCCACCGGACTGCCCCCGGCGCCATGGGCGGGCGACTACCTCCAAGAGGAACTGGCCGACCCGCACGAGGGATTCGCCACCGGCGTCGCCGCACGCACCCTCCTGGACGGCTTCCACCACACCGACGCCGCCCCCCTCCTCACCGCGGACCTGGGCGCGCTCGGCGCCGACCTGCCCGCGCGGCACCAGCTCGCCGGGGCCTGGCTGGGCTCGTACGCGGCCACGCACGCGGACGGCACCGACGGCGAGGGGGTGCCGGAGGCCGTGGCGCACCTGTGCGCGCCCGATCTGCCGCGGTACGAGATCACCGCGCCCGTCGGCGAGACCGTCGACGGCCTCCTCGGCACCCACCCCCGCGTCCGCGACGGCCGACTGACCGTCCGCATCGACCAACTGCCTTACCAAGCAAGGGTGTTCAGAGAAGAACGCGCTCCGGCGTTCCGGGCCTTCCAGCGCCGGCGCGCGGACGTCCTGGCCGCCGAGCGGGCCCGGCTGCGCCTGGACGACCACCGCCCCCGCCCGCTCGCCGGCTTCGTCCGCAACCAGCTCATCGACCAGGTGTATCTCCCGCTCGTCGGCGACAACCTGGCCAAGCAGCTCGGCACGCTCGACAGCACCGGCCCCGCCGACCGCAGCGGCCTGCTGCTGCTCCTGTCCCCGCCCGGCTACGGCAAGACGACCCTGCTGGAATACGTCGCCGACCGCCTCGGCCTGCTCATGGTCCGCGTCGACGGCCCCGCGCTCGGCGCCGCCACCACCTCACTCGACCCCGGCCAGGCCCCCGACGCGGCCGCCCGCCGCGAGGTCGAGAAGATCGTGTTCGCCCTGGAGGCGGGCAGCAACGTCCTGCTGCACGTGGACGACATCCAGCACGTCTGCGCGGAACTGCTCCAGAAGTTCATCCCGCTGTGCGACGCGCAGCGCCGCGTCGAGGCCGTCAGCGACGGTGTCGCCCGCAGCTTCGACCTGCGCGGGCGCCGATTCGCCGTCTGCCTCGCGGGAAACCCCCACACCGCGAGCGGGCAGCGCTTCCAGATCCCCGACATGCTCGCCAACCGCGCCGACGTCTGGAACCTCGGCGAGGTGCTCACCGGCCACCAGGAGCTGTTCGCCCTCTCCTTCCTGGAGAACGCCCTCGCCGCCAACCCGGTGCTGGCCCCCCTCGCCGGAGCCGACCCGGCCGACCTCGCCCTGCTGTCCGCCCTCGCCGACGGCGACCCGGGCGCCCAGGCCGACCAACTCGCCCACCCGGTGCAGGACCTGGACCGGGTGCTGGCCACGCTCACCCGGTTGCGCCGGGTCCAGCGGACCGTCCTGGCCGTCAACAGCGCCTACATCGCCTCCGCCGCCCAGTCGGACACCGACCGCCTCGAACCGCCGTTCCTGCTCCAGGGCTCCTACCGCACCATGGCCCAGCTCGCCGCCCGGGTCGACCCGGTCCAGAGCGACGCCGAGGTCGAGGCCCTGCTCGACGACCACTACCTCGCCGAGGCGCGGACCCTCGGCAGTGCCGCCGAGGCCAACCTGCTCAAACTCGCCCGGCTGCGCGGCCGGGCCACCCCCGAGCAGACGGCCCGCTGGCACGCGTTGTGCGCCGCCTACCCGCCCGCCGTCCACCGCTCCGCGGACTGATCCGGCCACCCCAGCAGCCGCGCACCGAACACCGCCGTCTCCAGGGTGTAGCGCTGGAGCGCGTCGTCCGGATCCAAGCCCGTGATCCGGACGACGTGCGCGATGCGGTACGCGAGGGCGCGCACACTCAGCCCGAGCCGCCGCGCCGCCTCCGCCGCGATGTAGCGCGACTCCGCGTAGGCGGTCAGGGTCTCCAACAGCGGCCGCGCCCCTCCGCGCGCCTTCTGCAACGGGCCCAGCACCGAGTGCACCAGCTCCGCCAGTGCCTCCCGGTCCCGTAGCAGCACCGGCAGCACCAGCAGGTCGGCCGCGTTCAGCAACTGGCCGTCCAGCCCCAGCTGGGCCGCCTGCTCCAACGCGTGCCGCGCCTCCTCGTAGGAGCGCACGACACCGCCGGGTCCGCTGTGCGGACGGCCCACCACGACCCGTCGGCCCTGTGTCAGCTCCGTGAAGGCCTTGATCGCGGCGGCCTCGGCCGGGCCGGCGGGCACGATGCACACCAGCCGCCCGTGCTTGACCGCCAGCAGGACCTCCTCCTCGCCGAAGCGGCCGAGCAACTGCCGCTCCAGGGCCCGCACCTGGGGGTCCTCCAGGTCGTAGCCGTCGCCCTCGGCGACCGCGACGACGTGCGCGCACGCCAGGTTGAGCCCGAACCGCTCGGCGTGCTCGGCCAGCCGGCCCAGGTCGCTGCGGCTGCTCAGCAGGTCCGCCACGAACTCCCGCCGCCCGGCCTCCTCCCGGCGCAGCCGCTCCCGGTAGGCCCGGCCGTGCCCCGTGGCGAGCGCGGCCACCGCCGCCCGCAGCGCCGTCATCGACGCGGCGTCCACCGGCTGCCCCTCCCAGACCCTGCCGGTCGCCGCCAGCCGCTCGTCGACCAGCTCGGCAAGACCGCGCCCCTCCTCGGCGGCCCGGTCGCCGTATGCGCGCAGCGACTCCAGCTCGGCGCGCCGCAGCCGCCGTCCGCTGCTGGCCACATCCTCCAGCAACCGCTCCCACGAACCGTCCCCGGCCGCGGCGGACAAGCCCGAGACCGCTCTGCCCGTAGCCAACTCCCGCTTCCTCCCCCGCACACTGCGACAGCGACCTGCCAGCGTACGCCGCACCACGGACACACCACACCTGAGGCCGCGCCTTCCCGACCTCCGTCGGCCCCCCACCGGCCAGCCGCCACGCCCCGCGCGGGCGGCCGCACCGGGTGGTGGGAACGCACCGCGGTCGCCGCGCCCGGACCGGGCCCGAACGTCGGGCTCGGCGGGGCGGCCGTCGCCGGCCGTCGCCGACACGGCCGGCTCGGCCTGGGGCGTCGCCGCCGTGCGGGCCGTCCGGCCTGGCCCGGCCTGGCCCTGCCCTGCCCGGCCCGGCCCTGTCCGGCCCTGCCCTGCCCGAACTCGCCCGGGCCCGGGCCGAACGGCGAGCTCGGCCTGGGCCGTCGTCGGCACGGGGCCGGCTCGGCCTGGGGCGTCGCCGCCCTGCGGGCCGTCCGGCCTGGCCTTGCCCGGCCTTGCCCTGCCCGCGCGGTGAGACCGCAGGCGCAGCGGCGCGTAGTACCGCGGTACCACCCGGCGGGCGCGGATCAGTCCCCGGTACCACCGAATCGGGGCGTTTCGGCTCCTAGCGTTGTCGGTGAGGCGTCGAGGGCGACAGACGGGCGCCGGTTCCGACAGGAAGAGACGCGCATGATCGACGCACAGCAGCTGACCAAGAGGTACGGCGAGAAGACGGCCGTCGACGGGCTGGACTTCACCGTGCGGCCGGGTACGGTGACCGGGTTCCTGGGGCCCAACGGCGCGGGGAAGTCCACGACCATGCGCATGATCGTCGGGCTCGACGCCCCGACCAGCGGGTCGGTGACCGTCAACGGGCGGCTCTACGCCAGTCACCAGGCGCCGCTGCAGGAGGTGGGGGCGCTTCTGGAGGCGAAGTCGATCCACCCGGGCCGCTCGGCCTACAACCACCTGCTGGCGCTCGCGCTGACCCACGGCATTCCGCGCCGCCGGGTCGACGAGGTGATCGAACTGGCCGGCCTCGGCAGCGTGGCGAGGAAGCGGGCCGGCGCGTTCTCGCTCGGCATGGGGCAGCGGCTCGGTATCGCGGCGGCGCTGCTGGGCGATCCGCAGACGGTGATGCTGGACGAGCCGGTCAACGGGCTCGACCCGGAGGGCGTGCTCTGGATCCGCAACCTGCTCACGGCCCTCGCCGACGAGGGCCGGACCGTGTTCGTGTCCTCGCACCTGATGAGCGAGATGGCCCTGGTCGCGGACCATCTGATCATCGTGGGACGCGGGCGGCTGCTCGCCGACACCACCGTGGCGGACCTCGTCCGGGAGGCGGGCGGCGACACCGTGCAGGTGGCCACCCAGGAGCCGGCCCGGCTGCGGGAGGCACTGGCCGGGCCCGGCGTCGACATCACCGGCCGGGCCGGCTCCGAGGAGCTTCAGGTGACCGGGCTCAGCGCCCGGGAGATCGGCCTGAAGGCGGCCGAGCAGGGAATCGCGCTGTTCGAACTGACCGCGCGGACGGTGTCGTTGGAGGAGGCGTTCATGAACCTGACCAGGGATGCCGTGGAGTACCACGGCTCGACGACCGGCGCCGAGACCCGCGTGGCCGAGGGGAGTGCGGCATGAGCACCCTCATCGCGCCTGTCGAGGCGTCCCCGGCCGCCCCGGCCCGCCCCGCCTACCGGGTGACCGGCCGGCGCGTGCTCGCCTCGGAGTGGGCCAAGCTGTGGTCGCTGCGCTCGACCTGGATCACCCTGGGCCTCGGCCTGCTCTTCCTCGTCGCCTTCGGCCTGATCGCCGCGAACCACTACCAGTCCGGCATCGGCTCCGGGCGCCAGGAGCGCGACTTCGCCACCGCGACGGCCGTGAGCCTGTCCCTCTTCGGCACCAACTTCGCCCAGCTCGCCCTCGGCGTGCTCGGCGTGCTGGTCACGGCCGGCGAGTACTCCACCGGAATGATCCGCTCCACGCTCACGGCCGTACCGCGCCGGCTGCCCGTGCTGTGGTCCAAGGCGGCCGTGTTCGGGCTGGTCGCGCTGGCGGTGGGAACGCTGGGCGTGTTCGTCGCCTTCCTGGCCGGCAGCCAGATCGTGTCGGGCACGCCCGCGGCGATGGGCCTCTCGCACGCGGGCGTCGTGCGCAGCCTGCTGGGCGCCGGGCTCTACCTCGGCCTGGTCGGCGTCATCGGCACCGCCCTGGGTGCCCTGCTGCGGTCGGTGGCCGGCGGCATCTCGGTGCTGGTCGCCGCCCTGATGCTGGTCCCGGGCCTGATATCCCTGCTGCCGAGCTCCTGGCAGGACAACATCAGCCCCTACCTGCCGTCCAACGCGGGCGAGTCGATGTTCGCCCTCACGCACGACTCCACGACCCTCGCGCCGGGCGCCGGACTGCTGGTCTTCCTCGGCTGGACGGTGCTCGCGCTGGCGGGGGCGGCGTACCGGCTGGTGCGCAGCGACGTCTGACGGCCTGCACCATGGGCGGGTGACCACCTTGACGACGACCACCTCCGCCGCGGACGTCGGCGTGACGGGACCGCTGGCCGCCCGGCTCACCCGGGCCGGCCAGCGGCTGCGGCAGGCGGACCGCGCCCATCCGTGGGTGCTGGACACCGCGGTGGCGGCGCTGGTCTTCCTCATGTTCTGCCTGCCGGACCTGGTGCACCACGGCGGTGTGGGGCACGGGGACGGCGACGGCCGGCGCAGGTTCCAGTTCGCCTTCACCCGGCTCCCCCTGGCGGCCGTGCTGGCCCTGCAGGCCGGTCTGGTGCTGCCGCTGCTGTGGCGGCGGCGCCGGCCCATGGCGGTCTTCGTCGCCATCGCCGTCGTCTTCTTCGTGCAGTGGTCGCTGGGCGCCGCGCTGCGCGCGGACGTCGCTTTGTTCGTCGCCCTGTACAGCCTGGCCCTGCACGGGCGGCTGCGCCAGCTGCCGTGGGCCGGCGCGGTGATGGCGGCGGGGATGGTGCTGGTCGCGGTGCGCATCTCCTCGGTCGTGTCCGTCTGGGACGCCCTGTTCTTCCTGCTCAGCACGGCCACCGCGGCCCTGGCCGTCGGCCTGACGGTGCGGGCCCGGCGGGCACAGCTCGCCGGGCTGCGGGAGCGGGCGGCACGGCTGGAGACGGAACGCGACCAGCGCATCAGACTCGCGACCGCCACGGAACGCGCCCGGGTGGCCCGCGAGATGCACGACATCGTCGGCCACAACCTGTCCGTCATCATCACCCTCGCCGACGCCGGGGCGTACGCCGCCGACACCGCGCCCGAACACGGCAAGGAGGCCCTGCGGCTCATCGGCGACACCGGCCGCACGGCCCTCGGCGAGCTGCGCCGCGTGCTCGGCGTCCTGCGCGAGGCGTCGGACGGCGCCCGCCAGGCGCCCGAACTCAGCCCCCAGCCCGGTCTCGCGGACATCGGGGCGCTGTGCGACGGCGTACGCACCGCCGGCCTGGAGATCGTCTACCGGACCGTCGGCGAGGTGGACGCCCTGGACCGGGGCGTGCAGCTGACCGTCTACCGCATCGTCCAGGAAGCCCTGACCAACACCCTGAAGCACGCCGGTGCCGGCACCCGGGTGAACCTGTCGGTCGCCGCCGGGGACGAACGGCTCGTCATCCGGATCCGCGACAACGGCCCGGCCAAAGGCCCCGGACCACGGAACGAGGAAGGACACGGACTGGTGGGCATGCGCGAACGAGCGGCGCTGTACGGAGGGACCGTGAGCGCCGGACCGGTGGCCGACGGAGGGTGGGCCGTGGAGGCAGCCCTCGACCTGACACCGCGGGGAGGCACCCGGTGACCACGGTGCTCATCGTCGACGACCAGCAGTTGCAGCGCTACGGCTTTCGGGTGCTGCTCGACTCCATGCCCGAGACGGAGGTGGTCGGCGAGGCCGCGAACGGCGCCGAGGCCGTCCGCAGGACCGCCGAACTGCGTCCCGACGTCGTGCTGATGGACGTACGCATGCCCGGCATGGACGGCATCGAGGCGACCCGCCGGATCGCCGAGGCCGGGGGGCGCTCCCGGGTCCTCGTGCTGACCACCTTCGACGTCGACGAGTACGTGCACGCCGCCCTGCGGGCCGGAGCCAGCGGCTTCCTCCTCAAGGACGCGCGTCCCGAGGAACTCCTCGCCGGGATCCGCGCGGTCGCCGGGGGCGACGCGGTGATCGCGCCGGCCCTCACCCGCCGCATCCTGGACGAGTACGCCCGGCACGTGCCCACCAGAAGAGGTGACCCGGACGAGGACCCGCGACTGGCCTCCCTCACCGAACGTGAGCGCGAGATCCTCGTCGCCATCGGCAAGGGCTGGACCAACGGCGAGATCGCCGCCCGCTTCGTCCTGTCCGAGTCCACCGTGAAGACGCACGTCGGCCGCGTCCTGGCCAAGATCGGCGCCCGCGACCGCGTCCAGGCCGTGATCTTCGCCTACGACCGGGGACTCGCCCGCCCCGGCGCCGGCTGAGCGGAACCGGACGCCTTCTTGCCTGCCTCTCACCATGTGAGCCGTAGGGTGGGACGTCCCCCCTACAAGCTGTAGGAGGAGCCGGCACCGTGGCGCACGACGAAGAGAGGTGCGAGATGGCCGACGGCTCGAACGCCGCGACGACCGGTGTGCCCCGCACCGGCCTCCCCCCACGGGCCCCCCGGCCCCGGCGCGCGCGGGGCGAGCCCCGGCTCGGGGCGGTCGCGGCCGCCTTCACGCTCGCCCAGCTCGTCCTCGTACGACCGGATCTCGGTCTCGGCTGGGACGAGACCGTCTACGTCAGCCAGGTCAGCGGTCACGTGCCCGCCGCCTACTTCAGCGCGCCCCGCTCCCGCGGCATCTCGCTCCTCGTCGCCCCGATCGCGTCGTGGTCCGACTCCACCGCCCTGCTCCGGATCTACCTGGCCGTCCTCTCCGGCCTCGCCCTCTACCTCGCCCTGCGCGTCTGGCGCGGCCACTTCGGGCCCGGCGTGCTGGCCCTGGCCGGCGCCCTGTTCGCCTCGTTGTGGGTGACGCTGTTCTACGGCCCCGAGGCCATGCCCAACTACTGGGTCGCCATCGGCGCCCTGGCCTGCGTCGGCTGCTTCCTGCGCGCCTGCGCGAACGCGCGGGACCGGGCGGCCTGGTGGGGGGTGTTCGCGGGCGCGGCGCTGATGGCGGGGATGCGCCCGATGGACGCCGTCTACGTCGTGCTGCCCCTGCTCGCGCTCTGCCTGCTCTCCCCGCGCCGCCCCCGTCTCCTCGTCGTGCTGGCCGGGGGGCTGGCGGCGGGTGCCGGCGAGTGGGTGGTCGAGGCGTATACGAGCTACGGCGGCCTCGCGCAGCGCCTGTCCGCCGCCTCCGCCGTGCAGGGCGGCCTCGGCTGGCACCTCGCCGTCGTCGACCAGTTGCGCAGCCTCGGCGGCCGTACCCTGTGCCGGCCCTGCACGGGTTCGGCCCCCAGCCCCCTGGTGACCCTGTGGTGGTTCGCGCTGCCCGTCCTCGCCGTGCTCGGCGCGGTGGTCGCCGTCCGCGCCCGGCGCGCCCTGCCCGTCCTCCTCCCGGGGGCCTGCGCCGTCACCGCCGCGGTCCCCTACCTCTTTCTCATCGGCTACGCCGCCCCCCGCTTCCTGCTGCCCGCCTACGCCCTGCTCGCCCTCCCCGTCGCCCACGGCCTCGCCCACCTGGTCACCGCCCCGGCGCACCGGGCCGGGCGCATCCTGGCGGCCGGCCTGGTGGCGGTCGGCCTGGCGGGCCATCTGGCCGTGCAGTACGTCGTCCTGGAACACACCGTGCACAGCTCCGCCGCGTCCCGCGCCGAGTGGGCCCGCACCGCCGCCGCCCTCCACGCGCGTGGGGTACGGCCGCCGTGCCTGCTCAGCGGCTACGACGCGGTCCCCGTCGCCTTCTACGCCGGCTGCGGCTCCGCCCAGACGAAAGGGCACGACGCCAGCACCACCGTGGCCGAGCTGAAGCGCGCCGCCCAGCACACCTCCCTCGCCGTCCTGGCGCCGCCGGGCGGCCGTCCGCCCGCTTACGCGCGCGCCTGGCCGAAGGAGCGGGTCGGCACCCTCCGGGCGTACCTGGCACCCGGGGTACGGCAGGGGAGGTGACCGCCATGACCGAGGCCGAGAGCCCGCCCATCACGCCGATCCCCCTGGGCAGGCGCCTGTACGTCCAGCTGGGCATCACCCTGGTGGTGCTCGCCGCCGTCGGCGGGATGCTCGCCGCGCACCGGGCCACGCTGGACAGCGGCACCGACCGGTTGGCGGCCGCCGACGGGGAGTGGCTGGTGCTCGCCTGCCTCGCCGCGCTGGCCACCTGGGTGTGCGCGGCCGTGGCGCAGCAGGGGGCGGTGGTCGAACCCCTGCCCAAGGGCCGGCTGGTGGCGGCGCAGTTCGCGGCCGGCGCCCTCAACCACGTCCTGCCGGCGGGGGCCGGAGCGACGCTGGTCAACCTGCGGTTCCTGAGGCGGTGCGGGCTGTCCACCCGGAGCTCGGCGACCGCGCTGGCGGTGAAGGCGGCCGTCGGCGGGATCGTCCGGTGCGCGCTGGGCGTGGCCCTGCTGGTCGCCTCGCCCGGCACGGTGCGTCTCTCCGCGCGGGTCCCGTATGCGCTGCTCCTGCTGCCGGTGGCGTTCGGCGCCGTCGCCCTGGCGGTCGTGGTCAGCGGCCGCCTCAGACGCGTGGTGAGCCGGGCCGTCGCCGACGTACGGGAGGTGCACCGGTGCCGGGCGCGGGCTGGCGCGCTGTGGGGCGGGTCGGTGGCGTTCGCTCTGCTGCACGCCGGGGTGGTCGTCGCCGTGGTCCATGCGATCGGCCTCGGCCTCCCCGCGAGCCGGGTGGTCATGGCCTACCTGGTCGCCAGCGGCGCGGCGGCGCTGCTGCCCACGCCGGGCGGACTGGGCTCGCTGGACGCCGCGCTCGCCCTCGCCCTCACGGCGGCCGGCGCGCCGGGTCCGGCGGCGGTCTCGGCGGTCCTCGGCTACCGCCTGCTGACCGGGTGGCTCCCGATGGCCCCCGGACTGCTGGTCCTGGCGCTACTGGTCCGCCGCTCGGCCCTGTGAACCGCCCCGGCCCCCTGCCTTCTCCGGCCGATCCGGTCGCCGCCTGGGGGCGGTGCGTGCGCTGTTCGCGAGGGAGACAGAGGGAGGCCGGAGCCGGCGTCGTCGCCGACTCCGGCCCGGTGGCGCAGGTCCGGGAGCGCAGGTCCGGGAGTGCCGACGTGGTTACCTCACGGGGCCGTTCAGCCGGTGAAGCCGGTGGTCCCGTTCGGGACGCCGAGCCCGGACGGGCCGTCGTGTCCGACGGTGCCGGTGCAGAGACGGGAGCCGCCGTCGGAGCCGCTGCTGACGTCGTACAGGGCGCAGGTGCGGGCGTACGGGAAGGATGCCGGGCAGGAACCGGCGGACGGGGCGCCGCCCAGCGCGTAGGTCGCCGCGATCAGTGGTGATGTTGAGATTCGGGCCGACCCATGACTCGACCGGCCTGGGGGACGGTTGGCGCCGGGCGACAGGCGCGCGCCGCACGCACTCTGCGCGTCCCTGTTCCGCTTCCGCCCGGCGCGGTGAGCACCCGATGCCGGTCCATGCGGACCGGCATCGTGCCGTCCGCGCATTCCTGGTCGCGATCTCCGAACGGCGGGAGGAGTTCACCCGCCCGGTCCGCGGCCCGGCAGACCCAGGACCTGTCCACCTCCACCTCCTGCTCCGGTTGCCGCGTCGTGCCCACCCTGTTCACGGGCGCCGCGACGAGGCGCCGTCATGGCCGGAGCTCTCTGCTCGGCCCGGGCCCGGACGGGAACGTGCGCGGGGCCATCGAGGCCGATGCGGTCCGTCGCCGTCTGCCTGAACGCGGGCAAGGGGTGGAGTCCTCGTGATCACAGCCGCCCGCGCACTCGATTTCGTCGACAGGACGGACATGCGGCATGCACATAACACACTCGCGCGAACCAACCCGAGGACCGCGAAAGCCGTCAACAAGCATGTAGGCATCATTCGATCGGGGGAAGGTCGCCCGTGCTCTCCTTCGCGCGCATACGACGGCCGCGCATACTCATCGCTCTCGTGACGGCCGTGACCGTGGTCCTGGCCGTCGCGCTGACCATCGCCCTGACGGTGACGACGTACGACCACACGTCGCCGCGCGCGGCCCGTGACAAGGCGTCAGGATCGGTGGCCGGGCCGGTCGACTGCCGCAAGGCGCGGTGCGTGGCCCTCACCTTCGACGGTGGACCCAGTCCGACGACCCCTCGGCTGCTGGACATCCTGAAGCGGGAGCATCTGCACGCGACGTTCTTCGTGCAGGGCGCCGGCCACATCGCGAAGTATCCCGGGATCCTCCGCCGTATCTCGGACGAGGGCCATGAAATCGGCAACCACACCTGGACCCACAAGGTCCTGACGCAGATCGACGCGGACGAAGCCCGTCAGGAACTGACCCGCACACAGGACGCCATCGAGAGGATCACCGGCACCAGGCCTGTCCTGATGCGACCGCCCCAGGGCCGTACCAGCCGCAAAGTGGCCAAGATCTGCAAGGAGTTGGGTCTGGCGCAGGTGCTGTGGAGCGTCACGGCCAAGGACTACGAGACGACCGACTCGGCCCTGATCACCAAGCGGGTGCTCGACCAGACCCACCGCGACGGCATCATCCTGCTGCACGACCTGCACAAGGGCACGGTGCCCGCCGTCCCGGGGATCCTCAAGGCGCTCAAGCAGCGCGGCTACACGATCGTCACGGTGTCGCAACTGCTCGCCCCTGCCGAGCCCCGGCCGGGGATGGTCTACCGGCCCTGAGTCACGGTCGCCCGGTCCGGGTCCGAAGGCTGCCGACGGGCCTTGGGGAACTGCCGTCCTGTACGGCCCGCTCCGGGCGGTTCCGGGCGGCTCCCGGTGGCGCGAGGACAGTGGTCGCACAGCGCGTTCGCAGGCTGGGGCGAAACGGCAGGTGGCGGCCGCCTCCGCGGTGTTCAGGCGTGGGCTGCGGCACCGGGTGCCTGCCGCGGCGCGGGTTCCGTGTGGGGATCCCTCGTCGCCGGTGCTGGACTGCGCCCGGCGCGGGACGCGGCGCCCCGGCAGCGCGCACTGCACCTGGCGGGAGGGCCTCGCGGAGTCCCTCGACCTGCCGGAGTCGTCGTTCGGCACCGTCGTGACCAGCCTGCTGCCGCATCACCTGCCGGAGGAGCTCCGGGCCGCGGCGGCGGCGTACGTCCATGGCCGCGCTGCGCTGCGTGCCTGCGGGCGGCGCGTACGCGGTGGTGACACGGGGCCGACCCGGCCTCGCCAAAGTGGCGTCCTGTGATTGAGTCGATACGCTGCGTATGTGATCCGTATGACGGTCGGCAGGCGCGCTCGGCGGCGCCCCCTGCCGACCGTCCTGCTCCTCGGGCTGATGCTGCTGGTGGCGGCCCATCTGGTGGGCGCCCTGCACGGGCCGGGATTCCTCGGCCTGCACCATCCGATCACCGGTACGCACGTCCAGGTGCCGACGGCGAAGGAGCAGGTGGCGTCCGGGACCGATCACGATCACGATCACGGCCGGGGGCAAGGCCACCGTCACGGCGACGCCTCCGAGGACTCCCTTCAGCACGCGGTCGACCGGGTGCGGGACTCCGCCGACCTTCCGGCCCGCATCCCCCACCTCGTCGAACCGGCCCTCGACCACCCCGGCACGCACCCCTGGCTCGGCCGCGCCGGTCCGACGGACAGTGATCCCGCACCGGACGGCGGCAGATCCGCGTGCGTACGGCACTGCCTCTGGCGGCAATAGGCACGCCCCGCGCGCCGTCCCGACCGGTTCCGCGCCGCACAGGCGCCGGATCGCGGCTCGGCGTGCCCACGCGCCCCCCCCGCACCGTCTGCACCGCGCCCGCCCGAGAGGCGGGTGCGAAGGAGCCGTACCCCTATGGATCTCTCCCTGCTCGAATCCGCCCTGTCCGACAGGGCCGCCACCCCCGTCCCCCTGATCGCCCGCCGCCCCGCCGACCTGGTCGGCAGCACACCCGCGCTGTGGATCGAGAAGCCGTTCGCCCCGCCGGGACGCGGCTTCTACGCCAAGCTGGAGGGCGCCAACCCCGGCGGCATCAAGGACCGCCCGGGCCTGCACATGGTTCGGGAAGCCCGTCGGCGCGGCGAACTCCTGCCCGGCGCCCCCGTCGTCGAGTCCTCCAGCGGCACCCTCGGTCTGGGCCTCGTCCTGGCCGGACTGACCTACGGCCATCCGGTCACCGTCGTCACCGACCCCGGCATGGAGCCGTCGATGGTCCGGCTGCTCACCGCCCTGGGGGCGCACGTCGACCAGGTCGCCGCGCCGCATGCCGACGGCGGCTGGCAGCGGGCCCGCCGCGAGCGCGTGGCCGAGTTCCTGGACCGGGCCCCCGACGCCTACTGCCCCGACCAGTACCACAACCCCGACAACAGGGCCGCCTACCGGCCACTGGCCGCCGAACTCGTCGCCCAGATCGGCCGGATCGACGTCCTGGTGGCCGCCGTGGGCACGGGCGGCCACTCCGCCGGGGTCGCGGCGGGGCTGCGTGAGTCCTGTCCCGGCCTGCGGCTCATCGGCGTGGACGCGACCGGCTCGACGATCTTCGGGCAACCCGCGCGCCCACGCCTCATGCGCGGGCTCGGCTCCAGCATCCATCCCTCCAACGTCGACTACGGCGCCTTCACCGAGGTCCACTGGGTGGGCCCGGCCGAGGCGGTGTGGGCCTGCCGGCAACTGGCCCGGCGGCACTACGCGTCCGGTGGCTGGAGCGTCGGGGCGGTGGCGCTGGTGGCCGGGTGGGCGGCACGGACGTACCCCGCGGGGACGCGCATCGCCGCGATCTTCCCCGACGGCCCGCACCGCTACCTGGAGACCGTCTACAACGACGCATGGTGCCGCGAGCACCGGCTGCTCGGCCAGGAACCGCCGGTGGAGCCGGGCGAGATCGCCGCGCCGGACGAGTGCGAGGTGACGGCGTGGACGCGGTGCGGTCAGGTACGTGATCCGCTCGGGCGCGACGTGACGACGGCGGGTGCGCGATGAGGGGGCTGCGGGCCCAGGTGGCCTCCTTCGACCGGCCGGCCCGGCTGCTGATGGTGAACCAGTTCGCCATCAACCTCGGCTTCTACATGCTGATGCCCTACCTCGCCGACCACCTCGCCCACGGCCTCGGCCTCGCCGCCTGGGCCGTCGGCCTGGTGCTGGGCGTGCGCAACCTCTCCCAGCAGGGCATGTTCCTGGTCGGCGGCACGCTCGCCGACCGGTACGGCTGCAAGCCGATGATCCTGGCCGGATGCGTGCTGCGGACGGTCGCCTTCGGACTGCTCGCGGTGGCGAGCAGCCTGCCCGCGCTGATCGTGGCGTCCGCGCTCACGGGCCTGGCGGGCGCGCTGTTCAACCCGGCCGTACGGGCGTATCTCGCGGCGGACGCGGGCGAGGAACGGCGCGTGGAGGCGTTCGCCGCCTTCAACGTCTTCTACCAGGCCGGGGTCCTGGTCGGCCCGCTCGCCGGACTCGCTCTGCTGACATGGGACTTCGGCGCGGTGTGCGCGGTCGCCGCGCTCGTCTTCGGCGCGCTGGCCGTACTCCAGGCCCGCGCCCTGCCCGCACGCCCCCCGGCCGACCGGGGCGCCGAACCAGCATGGCGAGCGGTGGCCGCCGACTGGCGCACCGTCGCCGCAAACCGGCCCTTCCTCCGCTTCGCCGCCGCGATGAGCGGCTCGTACCTCCTGGCCTTCCAGGTCTACCTGGCGCTCCCGCTCCGCGCCCGCGAACTCTTCGGGGAGCGGACCGGGGTGGTGACCGGAGCGGTCTTCGCCGTCTCGGCACTGGCCGCGCTCTCGGGCCAGCTGAAACTGACGGCCTGGGCGAAGCGGAACCTGCCCGGACCGAGGGCGGTCGTGTGCGGGCTGGTGGTGATGGGGGCGGCCTTCCTGCCGATGCTGCGCGGCTCCCACGGCGCCGTGGCCGGGGTGGCGGCCCTGACGGTGTGCGCGGCGCTGCTGGCCTGGGGCGGTGCGCTGCTCTACCCGTTCGAGATGGACACCGTGGTACGCCTGTCCGGCGACCGCCTGGTCGCGACGTACTACGGCGCCTACAACACCGCCTCCGGCATCGCGATCTCCCTCGGCAACCTGGCCGTCGGCGCACTGTTCGACACGGGTGTGCGCTGGCTGCCGTGGGCGGCGCTGGGCACCACGGGATTCGTGTGCGCCGCGCTGGTGGCCCAGCTCCATCGCGCCGGGCACCTCACATCGGAGCCGGCCGCGGTGACCGTGCCGGTGTGAGGCTCAGCGAGCCTCGGCCACCGCGGAGGCGGCCGCGAACAGCTTGCCGCAGAAGGCGATGGACGCGTCGGGGGCCGGGACGCGGAGGGCGAGCTGCACGCGGGACGTCATCGCGAACCTCCCCGGTCGGGAAGGGCGGTCAGCAGTCGCCGCCGGAGGTGGCGGTCGGGGCTCCGATGCCGATCTGGAGGGTGGCGGGTGCGGCACAGCACCCGCCGCCGGACTGCGCGGTGCTCTCGGGCTCGTCGAAGAGGCCCGCGCCGCCGCAGACGCCGGTCTCCGGGAGGGTGAGTTCGACGCGCCCGGCGGCCTCGTGGTCGCCCGCGATGGCGGCGGTGACGGAGCGGACCTGCTCGTAGCCGGTCATGGCGAGGAAGGTCGGGGCGCGGCCGTAGGACTTCATGCCGACCAGGTAGACGCCCTGCTCGGGGTGGGAGAGCTCGGCCACGCCGTGCGGGTAGACGGTGCCGCAGGAGTGGACGTTCGGGTCGATGAGCGGGGCGAGGGCGGTCGGGGCCTGGAGGCGTTCGTCGAGGCCGAGGCGGAGTTCGGAGAGGAAGGACAGGTCGGGGCGGAGGCCGGTCAGCACGATGACCTCGTCGACGGGGTCGAGGCGACGGCCGTCCTCGGCGACGAGGACGAGCTGGTCGCCGTGGGGTTCCACGGCCTGGGTACGGAAGCCGGTGACCGCGTTCGCGTGGCCGGCCTCGACGGCTTCCTTGGCGCGCAGGCCCAGGGCGCCTCGGGCGGGGAGCTGGTCGGCCTCGCCGCCGCCGTACGTGTTCGCGCCGATGCCGCGCCGCAGGATCCACACCGCGTGCGTGCCGTCTTCCTCCTTCGCCAGGTCGGCGAGGAGTGCCAGGGCGGTGAAGGCGGAGGCTCCGGACCCGACGACCGCGGTGCGCCTGCCCGCGTAACGGGCGCGTACGGCCGGGTCCGTCAGGTCCGGGATGCGGTAGGAGATCCGGCCGGCGGCCGACTTCTCGCCGAGGGCGGGCAGGCCGTCCGCTCCCATCGGGCTCGGGACAGACCAGGTGCCGGAGGCGTCGATGACGGCGCGGGCGGTGATCCGCTCCTCGTGGCCGTCGGCGTGCTGGACGTGCACGGTGAAGGGCTGCTCGGCGCGGCCGGCGTCGACGACCCGGTCGCGGCCGGCGCGGGCGACACCGGTCACCGTGGCGCCGTAGCGGACCTTGTCGCCCAGGGCGTCGGCGAGGGGCTGGAGGTAGCGCTCGGCCCAGTCGCCGCCGGTCGGGTAGGCCGTGCTGTCGGGGCGGAGCCAGCCGGTCGGGGCGAGGAGCTTCTCGGCGGCCGGGTCGATGACCTCGCCCCAGGTCGAGAAGAGGCGGACATGGGACCAGTCGCGTACGGCGCTGCCCGCAGCGGGGCCGGCTTCCAGGACGAGGGGTTCGATGCCGCGCTCGACGAGACGGGCCGCGGCGGCCAGGCCGATCGGGCCGGCCCCGACGACCACGACGGGCAGTCGGCCGGTGGTGAGCACGCTGTGGGTGGACGCAGCCACGAGGTTCCCCTTTGCTTCGACATTCGTCGATCTCTTGCGCGGCCAGGATGACACCTGTATCGATAAGCGTCAACATAGACATTCATCGAATCCGGGAGTCGGGCGGGGCGGGTGCGCAACGCGTTGCCGCGTACGGCCCGCTGCCCGGGCTGCCCTTCGGCGGAGCCCCGGGGTGCCGCTCGCGACACGGGACGAGGCCGTCGCCCATCCGGCCCCGCCGGGAGCTCTCGGCGGGGCGACCTGTCGTCGAACTCCCTGCGTCCGCGCGGGGCCGGCCGGGACGCGGAACGGATCGCGCGACGCCCGCCCGCCTCTCTCGAACCCGGGGCCGTGCGGGGGCCCTCGTGCACTGGTTCGACATGTGTCAACATAGACGCATGTCGAATACGAAGGCGCTGCCGCTGCTGGAACCCGCCTCCGGCGAGGCTGCGGCGCCGTGCTGCCCGCCGCTCACCGAGCGTCCGTTCACCGCGGAGGAAGCCGACGTGGCGGCGCGGATGTTCAAGGCGCTCGGGGATCCGGTGCGCCTGCGGCTCTTCTCCGCGGTCGCCTCCCATGCGGGCGGCGAGGCGTGCGTGTGCGACATCTCGGACGTCGGTGTCTCCCAGCCGACCGTCTCGCACCACCTGAAGAAGCTCAAGGACGCCGGCCTGCTGACCTCCGAGCGGCGTGGCACGTGGGTGTACTACCGGGTCGAGCCGTCGGTGTTCGCCGCGATGGGGCAGCTTCTCGCCCCACGCTGATGTCGCGGGGCACGCACGAGGAGGCATCCCGCCGCCTCGCAGCCCCTCAGGACCACTTGACCACTTGCCCGGGACGGCGGGCAGGAAGGGCCGCCACCAGGTGCCGGTCGCGCTGATCACCGTACGGGCGTGCCGGGTGCCGGAGTCGGCCGCCACCCGCGGATGACTGCCGTCCCGGTGGACGGCGAGGAGTGGGCGGCGGGGGAGAGTCCCAGGTGTGCTGCCAGGTGCCGTCCGGTGCGGTCCGGTGCGGTCCGGTGCGGTCCGGTGCGGTCCGGGCGTCGAGGATGACGAAGCCGAGGCCGAGGCGGCGCGGGTGGTGATCGGCGGCGGCGAGCCCTGCCTGGCCGCCGCCGATCACCACCACCCGCGTGCTGTGGCTCAATCCGCCGATCGCCCGGGCGGGAAGACGAGGCCCACCAGGGCCAGTCCGGCCGCCGCGCCCACGAGTTGCGCGCCGATGAAGCCCAGCACCGAAGCCGGGGCGATGCCCGCGAAGGTGTCGGTGAAGGCGCGGCCGATCGTCACGGCCGGGTTGGCGAAGGACGTGGACGAGGTGAACCAGTAGGCGGCGCCGATGTAGGAGGCGACCGCGACGGGCGCGAAGCGCAGCTGGTCCGTCCGGGCCAGGCCGAAGATCAGCAGGATCAGACCGGCCGTCGCGACGACCTCGCCCAGCAGCAGATGACCCGCCGACCGGTCGTGCGTGGACCACTTCACCAGGGGTTCGCCGAACATCGCGTCCGCCAGGATCGCGCCGGCGATGGCGCCCACGGTCTGCGCGGGCAGGTACACCGCCGCCTCGCGCAGGGTGACCCCGGCACCGCCGCGTCGTGCTGTCCACCACTCGGCCAGCGTGACGACCGGGTTGAAGTGGGCGCCGGAGACCGGGCCGAGCAGGAGGATGAGGACGCCGAGGCCGAAGACGGTGGCCGTGGAGTTGGCCAGCAGTTGCAGGCCGACGTCCTCGGTCAGTTCGGTGGCCTGGATACCGGAGCCGACCACGACCGCCACCAGCGCCGCGGTGCCGATGAGTTCGGCGGCGGCCCGGGCGACCAGCGGGGTACGCGGCCGACTGGCTCCCGGCGCAGGCTCGGCCACCGCCGGCGCGGCGGCCTCGGCCGGGGTGGTTTCGGCGGCGGTCATGGGCAGGTCCTCTTGTTCTCCGCGGCGGCGCGAGCGGACTCGGCGAGGTCGGCGAACTGGCCGGCGAGTGCGGCGATGACGTCCGGGCGCAGCTTGTAGTACGTGTACCGGCCGCACGGCTCCGTCTCCACGACCCCGGCCTCGCGCAGCACCTTCAGGTGGTTGGAGAGGTTGGTCTGCCGGGCACCGGTCTCCTCCACGAGGTGGGTGGTGCACAGCGTCTCTTCGGCGAGCAGGGTCACGATCCGGAGCCTGAGCGGGTCGGCCAGGACCCGGATCAGATCAGTGTCGACTGACGTCATCATGGACTGATACTGTCACATCAGCGGTTACTGATACCAGCAGATGCTGATATGTCGTGCCCGTTCTGGTGCGGAGTTGCAGAGTTGCCAGATTTGCGAGATTTGCGAGAGCTGTCGAAGTTGCGAGAGCTGCGAGACAAGAGGGACCTCTGATGTCCGACAAGCCGTCCGTGCTGTTCGTCTGTGTCCACAACGCCGGCCGTTCCCAGATGGCCGCGGCGTGGCTGACCCACCTGGCCGGGGACCGCGTCGAGGTCCGCTCCGCCGGCTCCGCCCCCGGCGCAGGCGTCAACCCGGCCGCCGTCCAGGCCATGGCAGAGGTCGGCATCGACATCTCCGCCGAGGTCCCGAAGATGCTCACCGTCGACGCCGTCAAGGAGTCCGACGTCTGCATCACGATGGGCTGCGGCGACACCTGCCCGGTCTTCCCGGGCAAGCGGTACCTGGACTGGGATCTGGAGGACCCGGCCGGCCAGGGCGTCGAGGCCGTCCGTCCGATCCGGGACGAGATCAAGGTGCTGGTCGAGGGCCTGATCAAGGAGATCGCGCCCGAGCCCCAGGCATGAGCACGGCGGCCGGCACCGCCGCTCGCACACTGTGGTGAGTGCGCACGTCGCTTCAGCGTGGTCGACCGGGTGTCAGAACGGGCCGTGGAGGCTGCCCAGTCTGTCGGTCAGGCGCAGGTTCTCGGAGTAGTCGACGGGACAGGCGATCACGGAGACCGCGTCGTCGTCGAGAGCACGGCGCAGCACGGGCAGCAACTGGTCGGCGGCCTCGACAGCGTAGCCGCGTGCGCCGAAGCTTTCGGCGTAGGCGACCAGGTCGGGGTTGGTGAACCGGGTGTGGCTGTGCCGGCCGAGTTCGAGTTCCATCTTCCAGGTGATCAGGCCGTACTCCTGGTCCACCAGGACGAGGACGACGAGCGGGACGCGTTCGCGGACGGCGGTCTCCAGTTCCTGGGAGTTCATCAGGAAGGAGCCGTCACCCATCATCGCGAGGACCCGCCGGTCCGGCCGGGCGAGCTTGGCGGCGATGGCGCCCGGCAGCGCGAAACCCATGGTGGACAGGCCGTTGGAGACCAGACAGGTGTCCGGTTCGTAGGTCGGGTAGAGGCGGGACATCCACATTTTTCCCGCGCCGGTGTCGGCGAGGACGATGTCGTGGCGGTCAAGCGCGGTGCGGACATCGGTGACCACGCGCTGCGGTACCACGGGGAACGCGTCGTTGTCGCGTCCGTACCGGAGTTCTTCGTCGAGCAGCGTGCGGATCTTCCCGCTGCTTCCGGAGTCGTAGGCCAGTCCCTCGGGCAGTGCCGCCGCGAGTGCGTCCAGCGCCTGCGAGGGGTCCCCTCTGACGCCCACTGCCACCGGGTAGTGGGCGTCCACCTCGGCGGGGAAGCGGTGCACGTGCAGGATCCGCTTGTCACCGTCCGGGTTGATCTTGACCGGGTCGAACTCCTGGATCTCGTAGCCCACACAGATCAGTACGTCGGCCGCGTCGAAACCGAAGTTGCCGTAGTCGTGGCGCATGAAGCCGACCGCACCGAGGGCGTTCGGGTGGTCGTCGGGAAAGACGCCCTTGCCGTGAAACGTGGTCGCGACCGGGATGTTCAGCCGTTCGGCGAACCGGAGCAGGGCAGCCGAGGCCCCGGCTCTGGCGGCGCCGTGGCCCGCCAGCACGATGGGGTGCCGAGCCGAGGCAAGCACGTCGACCGCCCGCGCGATCTGGGAGGGTGACGGCGCGTCGGCACGCACCTTGTCGATCTGCAGGGGTGCCAGCGGCTCGGCGGGACGCCCCGCCTCGATGTCCTCCGGCACGGCCAGGAACACGGCACCGGGGCGCTCGCTCTGCGCGGTCTTGAACGCTTTGCGAGTCATCTCCGGCACCGCGTCCGGACACACGATCTGGGCCGCCCACTGGGTGATCGGGGCGAACATCGACACCAGGTCGATGACCTGGTGCGACTCCTTGTGCGTACGGCGCAGGGAGCCCTGGGCGGCCAGGGCGACCATCGGGGAGCTGTTGGTCATGGCGTCCGCGGTGCCGAGGAGCAGGTTGATCGCACCGGGTCCCAGCGTGGCCGAGCACACCCCGGCCCGGCCGGTCAGCCGCCCGTAGATCTCCGCCATGAACGAGGCGGCCTGCTCATGGCGTACCAGGACGTACCGGATCCCGGAGCCGTTCAGCGCGTCGACGAAGCGGATGTTCTCCTCCCCGGGAATCCCGAAGACGTACTCCACGCCCTCGGCCCGCAGGCAACGCACCAGCAGGTGTGCGACGTCCTCCACGGCAGCCGTGTCCTGCGCGTCGTTCGCGCCCTCGGTATCCATGAGACGAACGTAGGCACGCCCCGCCCGCCCCGGCCACTCGTCCGCCGCCGACCGAGGCGGCCCCGCCGCCCTGCCCATCAGCGGCGCGTCCCTCTGCCGACGGTCATCGAGGTCGTCCCCGCCCACGGCCCGCTCGACGGCGCGGGCGCAAGGGCGGTTGGCGGCCGGCACCGAGCCGGGCGCGACAGCACAACCGCCCGGCGCCGCCCCGCCCACGGCGCGAGCGCCCCGGTGACCCGACGCCGGACGCGGCCGAGGCCATTCGGAGGCACTGCGGTGGCACCCTGACGTGGCCGACTCGCACGCTGGACCTCGGACACGGACATGGACGACTCGCCACGCACCACGTGATGGCAGGGCTTTCAGGAGGATCGAGTGACCACTTCGTCGTCGCCCACCGACGGGCCGCCGGCCCGGTACGACGACCTGCGCGCGCTGGTGATCAACTGCACCCTCAAGCGTTCCCCTGAGCCGAGCAACACCCAGGGGCTGATCGACCGCAGTACCGCGATCATGGACGCGCAGGGCGTGCAGGTCGACGTGGTGCGGGCGGTGGACCACGACATCGCCACCGGGGTCTGGCCCGACATGCGGGAGCACGGCTGGGAGACGGACGCCTGGCCCGAGCTGTACCGGCAGGTGACGGCGGCGGACATCCTTGTGCTCGCCGGCCCCATCTGGCTGGGCGACAACAGCTCTGTGACGAAGCGGGTGATCGAACGTCTCTACGCGTGCTCCAGCCTGCTCAACGAGGCCGGGCAGTACGCCTACTACGGCCGGGTGGGCGGCTGCCTGATCACCGGCAACGAGGACGGCGTCAAGCACTGCGCCATGAACGTCCTCTACAGCCTCCAGCACCTCGGATACACCATCCCCCCGCAGGCGGACGCCGGATGGATCGGCGAGGCAGGCCCCGGCCCCTCCTACCTCGACCCGGGTTCGGGCGGCCCGGAGAACGACTTCACCAACCGCAACACCACCTTCATGACCTGGAACCTGCTCCACCTGGCCCGCGCGCTGAAGGACCTGGGCGGCATTCCCGCCTACGGCAACCAGCGCACCGCCTGGGATGCCGGCTGCCGCCGCGACTACGAGAACCCGGAACACCGTTAGACACGACGATCACTGCCGGACGCCTACCGCCCGGTCCGGCGCGGCGGGCTTCCGGGGGCGGATGGCCCGGCCTGCCGGTGCCCTGAATTCCCGGCGGGGTCGCCCTACTCGCTGACCGGACTGTCCTGCATGTACTCGATGGCCTTCCGCCCCCGGTAGAAGACGGCTCCTTGCACCGGCATGTGCGTCGGTGCACCGGGAGGTCGGGACCCGACCCGGCGGGGTCAGCCGAAGGAGCCTTCCAGGTCGGCGATGACGTTGACGGAGCCGTTGGCGTTGTGGATGTGGATGTAGCCGTTCGTGTCGAGGGGGATCACGGCGAGGACCGTGCGGGTCCCGCCGGTGGCCAGGTTGAGGTTCATGACGTCGGGCAGGCTGCCGGCGCCGAAAGCGGTGAGGTGGGTGGTGGCCGTGGGCCCGGTGCCGGTGAGGTTGACCAGTACCGCTGTTGCGCCGAGCGGGATTCCGCCGACGCCGGCGACCTTGACCGCGAGCGTGCCGCCTGCCCCGACCCGTTTGGCGGGGGCGCCGGTGCCGTACCGGGTGTCGAGCAGGCGGTAGGGGCCGGCGCCCACGAAGGCGGCACCGACCGCGGCCTTGGTGGTGGCGGTGGCGGTGCGCCCGTCGGAGTCGGTGATCTTCTGCGTGACGGTGTAGGTGCCGGGGGCCGCGTAGTGGTGCCTGACGGTTCCGTCCGAGCCGGCGGCGGAGACGGCCGCCGTACCGTCGCCGAAGGTGATCCGGTTGCTGGTGACCGGGTAGGAGGAGAAGGGGGTGGCGTCGTATCCGCACCTTGCGGTGGCGGGGGCGGAGCGCTCAGTGCCAGTCGCTGATCCGGACGTCGCCGGGCGCCGGCCTGCCGTGCCCGGTCTCCACGAACTCCTTGAGGCTCATCAGGAAGATCGCCCACTTGGTGCTGCAGTGGTGCATGAACTCGACCGGCTCGCGCCAGCCCTCGTGCTTGAACAGGACGATGGTGTAGTCGTCGCGTCGGCTGAGAGTCCAGTCGATCTCGGTCCCGAGCCATTCCGCGGGTCCGTCCGTGACGCGCCACCGCACCCGGCCGGCCGGGTCGAGTTCCAGGATCTCCATGTCGAAGCCCCCGACGTCGCCGAACCGGAACGCCAGCTCGCCGCCGACTTCGCTCTTGCCGGTGGTCTCGGTCGTCCACCAGCCGGCGATGCCCTCGGGCGTCGCGATGGCCCGGTAGACGTCGTCCAGCGACGCGACGGCGCCGATCCGATGCAGGATGTCGACCATTTTCATGCTCCTTCGGTGTTGTTGCGGCTGCGTTCGATCGCCTCGGCGATGCGCTTGATCCGGCGCAGTCGGGCATCCCAGGTGGCGCCGACCGCGGCCAGTTGCGCGGCGGCGCGGGCGAGCTGCGCCTCGTCGACGCGGTAGCGCCGCTCACGGCCGGCCGGCTCGGCACGGACCAGTCCGACCCGGTCGAGGACGGCGAGGTGTTTCGACACGGCCTGCCGTGTGAGGGGGAGGCCGGTGCTGAGTGAGGTGGCCGTGCCGGGTCCGGACGCGAGGAGCAGGTCGATCAGGGTGCGCCGGGTCGGGTCGCCGATGGCCGACCACAACTCGTCGTCGACGGGGGGCGTGCTCATGGACGCGACACCAGCCGTGTGATGTACGTGCCCAGTCGGGGGATGTAGTGGTCCCACGCGCTCGCGTGATCGCGGTACTGCTCTTCCAGGACGGCGATCTCCCAGCCCATCTCGCGGAACCCGGTCTCGGTCATCCGCACCCGGGTTCCGTGTTCCGTCGGCACCAGGTCGAAGGTGACCAGCAGCGAGTCCCCGCCACGTTCGGCGTCGGCATAGCACCATCGGAACGAGAACCGTCTGGGTGGGTCGACCTCGACCACCGTGAGGGCGACGGCCATCGTCTCGCCGGTCGCCTCGTCACGCCAGAAAAGCTCACCAGGAGCCCCTGGGGCGGGCTCGAACCGGGCGTCGTCAGGCCACCACTCCCGCATGTGCTCCGGTCGACTGATGACCTCGAAGACGACCTCGGGCGAGGCGTCGACGTGGATGTCGCGCTCGATACCGCCGTACTCCATACTCCAGCCCTTTCGCAACCTTTGGTTGCGTATCAGCGTACGACGCGAGCCGCTTATGTGCAACCTTTAGTTGCGTATCCATGGGAGGCGTCCAGTCCACGGCCCGCCATCAAGACCGAGCACTTTGCAGCGGTGGCTGCTCGGCAGGTACGCCCTTACGGATGTCCTCACCGATACCCCGCTGCCGCCGGACACGGAGCCGACGATGGCGTTCGACTTGATCAGGCGCGGGCGGGAGGAGCTGGCCCGGCTGCTGCACCTGCTCGGCAAGGTGACTCCACCAGACCTGGGGCACATCAACGCCTTCATCGAACCCGGAGTGGTTCAAGTCAGGCGACGGGGCGTGGGGAACCTCGGAAGACTTGGCTGGTGTGCCAGGAGAGGTAGGTCTCCGCGACGGGGCGAATGCCGGGTTGAGGTCCGATGAGCGGGCGGCCGGCGAGTGCGGTGACGTGGTCGCGGGCGGCGGGGCTGCGGCCGACGAAGCTCTGCGAGACCAGGATGCGGTGGCCGTCGCCTATGCCGAGCACGCCCTTGTCGAACAGCTTGTGGTGCAGCGAGCACAGGCACAGCCCGTTGTCGACCTGGTCCGGGCCGTCGAAGGCCCACCAGCGCACGTGCGCGGCCTCCAGCCCGACGGGTGCCGCGCCGATCATGCCGTCGTAACCACAGAAGGCGCACTGGTACTCGTAGGCGGTCAGCACCATCTCCCGCATCCGCCGGTCCCGCTGCCGCCTCTCGGGCGCTGCCAGCGCGGCTGTCTCCGCCAGCTCCAACTCCAGGCCCACCGTCTCGCACAGGTCCTGGTGCAACGACGGCGGGAAGTGCAGGTCCAGCAGCACCCTTGCCATACGGCCCAGCAGCGACGGTTCCCGCCGCAGCGCCAGCCGCAGGTCCGGAGCCAGCCGCCCCGTGGCCCCGCTGGCCCGCAGCTCCCGTACTCCCGTGCCGGGGCTGCCGGCGCCGCGATCGGTCCGTACCTCCCACACCTCGTCGCTGACCAGATGGTGGAAGGGATAGGCGGGCGTGGTCCCACGCGCCGGGCCGTACTCCGCCAGCAGTTGCTTCAGATCGGCCTCCACCGCGGTGTATCGCAGCTCGTCCTCGGCATCAGCCTGAAACCGGCCCAGCGCGTACAGCAGCAGCAACGGTTTGTGCGGAGCCCGCACACCGTCCCGACTCCACTGCCTCAGGTTCGCCGCGCGCTCCAGCCAGTCCATGGCCGTGATCGTAGTGACGCCTCGCCGTACTGAACCGCCCTGGGACGGTCCGGAGGCTCCACCGGGCCCGGAGCGGTTCGCCGTCTGTACGGGAATTCGCGTGGTCGGTCTCCGAGGAGCATTTCGCACTGCCCGAATAGTCGGGCAGATCATGAAGCCCAGCCGTGGCGCAGGGGGAGCCGGCCGGTCTGGAGCGCGTCGCGCTGCTCGGTGATCCACTGTTCGACCTGGTCCACGGATTCCGTTACCGGTCGGTGCGTGGTGTCGAGCAGCTGGGTGTGCCATCTGAGATCACCGGCATTCCACCCGGTCCAGCGGCGCCAGGCCGCGGGGCGGAGGGGGCGGTCAGTACCTCTCCCAAGGGGGACTGCCCGGAGAGCAGAAGATCGATGCCGCGCTCTTGGTACTCCAGCGCGCGTCGTATCCACATCTCGGTCATCCGGTGGCGCCAGTGCCGGTCGACGCCCTTCGGTACACCGAGCTCGTCGAAGTCGTGCACGGCGATCTTCCTGATCCGAGCAGCCGCCGTGTACGCCAGGGTCGTCTTGCCCGAGCAACTGGACCCGGTGAGCTTCAACAACATCGCGTCAGGATGCCGACAGCACGTCACCGCCCACGACCTATTTCTTCGAGCCACGCATCAGGGCGACGTCGCCAGCGCTTGGAGCGGCTCGGGGATTTGAGGTTCCGTCGGGGCGGAGGGGTAGGCTGGGAACCGGTCGCACGGGAGCGTTCTTGGTCACACTTGGATTCCTCCGTGCGGCCACTTCTCTGTCCTGACCATGGCGCGGCGTGCGCGCAATAGTCAGGCGAGGCGAGGAGTGCCGCGGCCCTAGAATGGCCGTCGTGACCGACAACACTCAGCGCCCCGCAAGCGGGCCGAACAGCGCCCCCGAACTGCCGACCCAGTACGCGCCGGCCGAGGTAGAGGGGACGCTGTACGAGCGCTGGGTAGAGCGCGGTTACTTCGAGGCTGACGCGAAGAGCGACAAGCCCGCGTACGCCATCGTCATCCCGCCGCCGAACGTCACGGGCTCGCTCCACCTGGGCCACGCCTTCGAGCACACGCTTATCGATGCCCTCACCCGCCGCAAGCGCATGCAGGGCTACGAGACGCTGTGGCAGCCCGGTATGGACCACGCGGGTATCGCGACGCAGAACGTCGTCGAGCGGGAGCTCGCCAAGGAGGGCAAGTCCCGTCACGACCTGGGCCGTGAGGCGTTCGTCGAGCGGGTCTGGCAGTGGAAGGCCGAGTCCGGTGGCCGGATCGCCGGGCAGATGCGGCGTCTGGGCAACGGCGTGGCGTGGAGCCGTGACCGTTTCACCATGGACGACGGCTTGTCCCGTGCCGTCCAGACCGTCTTCAAGAAGATGTTCGACGACGGTCTGATCTACCGCGCCGAGCGCATCATCAACTGGTGTCCGCGTTGTCTGACGGCGATCTCGGACATCGAGGTCGACTACCAGGACGATGACGGCGAGCTCGTCTCTCTGAAGTACGGCGAGGGGGACGACACGGTCGTCGTCGCCACCACGCGTGCGGAGACCATGCTCGGTGACACGGCCGTCGCCGTTCACCCTGACGACGAGCGTTACAAGCACCTCGTCGGCCGGCGCATTCAGCTGCCGCTGACAGGCCGCACGATTCCCGTCGTCGCCGACACGCATGTCGACCCCGAGTTCGGCACGGGCGCCGTCAAGGTCACGCCCGCCCATGACCCCAACGACTTCGCCATCGGCCAGCGGCACGGCCTGGAGTCGCTGACCGTGATGGACGAGCGCGGTGTCATCACGGTCCACGGGCCCTTCGAGGGGCTTGACCGCTTTGAGGCGCGTTCCGCGATCGTCGCCGCGCTGCGCGCCGAGGGCCGGATCGTCGCGGAGAAGCGGCCGTACGTCCACTCGGTGGGCCACTGCTCGCGCTGCAAGACGACGCTGGAACCGCGACTGTCTCTGCAGTGGTGGGTGAAGGTCGAGACGTTCGCCAAGGCCGCGGGTGACGCGGTCCGCGACGGCCGGGTGGACATCCACCCCGCCGACCTGTCGCAGCGGTACTTCGACTGGGTCGACAACCTCAACGACTGGTGCATCTCACGGCAGTTGTGGTGGGGCCACCGCATCCCCGTCTGGCACGGCCCGAACGGCGAGACCGTGTGCGTCGGCCCCGACGAGCAGCCGCCGACCGGCGAGGGCTGGGAGCAGGACACCGACGTCCTCGACACCTGGTTCTCGTCGGGCCTGTGGCCCTTCTCCACGCTGGGCTGGCCCGAGGAGACCGCGGACCTGGCCAAGTTCTATCCGAACTCGGTCATGGTCACCGGGTACGACCTGATGTTCTTCTGGGTCGCCCGGATGATGATGTTCGGCCTGTACGCGATGGACGGCGAGATCCCCTTCCACACCATCGCGTTCCACGGCATGGTCCGTGACGAGCACGGCAAGAAGATGTCGAAGTCGTTCGGCAACACGGTCAATCCGCTGGACTGGATGGACAAGTACGGCTCCGACGCCCTGCGGTTCACGCTCGCGCGGGGCGCCAACCCCGGTACCGACGTGCCGATCGGTGAGGACTGGGTCCAGGCCTCCCGGAACTTCGCCAACAAGATCTGGAACGCGACGCGGTTCGCGCTGATGAACGGCGCCACGATCGAGGGCGAGCTGCCCCCGGCCGAGCAGCTCTCGGCCACGGACCGTTGGATCCTGTCCCGGCTGAACACCGTCGTGGCCGAGGCGGACGCGTACTACGACGACTACCAGTTCGCGAAGCTCGCCGATGCCTTGTACCACTTCGCGTGGGATGAGGTCTTCGACTGGTACGTCGAGCTGTCCAAGACGACGTTCATGGCCGGCGGCGACGCGGCCAAGGTCTCGGCCCGCGTTCTGGGCGAGGTCCTGGACGTGACGCTGCGCCTGCTGCATCCCATCGTTCCGTTCGTGACGGAGACGCTGTGGACCACGCTCACCGGCCGTGAGTCCATCGTCATCGCCGACTGGCCGGCGGACAGCGGGTTCCGCGATGCCGCAGCCGAGACGGAGGTCGAGAGCCTCCAGCAGGTGATCACCGAGGTTCGGCGCTTCCGCTCGGACCAGGGGCTGCAGCCCGGTCAGAAGGTCCCGGCTCGCCTGGACCTGTCGGGTACGCAGCTCGCTGCCCACGAGGCCGCCATCCGTCAGCTGCTGCGGCTGCAGCCGGAGGGTGACGGCTTCAGTGCCACGGCGACCCTTCCGGTCGCCGGCGCCACGGTCGCACTCGACCTCTCCGGCACGATCGACGTCGCGGCCGAGCGCAAGCGGCTGGCCAAGGACTTGGCTTCGGCGGAGAAGGAGAAGGCCCAGGCGGAGGCCAAGCTCGGCAACGAGGCGTTCCTGGCGAAGGCCCCGGACAACGTGGTCGAGAAGATTCGGACCCGTCTCGCGAAGGCCGAAGAGGACATCGTCCGGCTGCAGAACCAGATCGACAACCTGCCGCCCGCCTAGTAGCCAGACCAGCGAGGAAGCCCCGGACGCATCGTCCGGGGCTTCCTTCATGAAACGGGCACCGCTACGGAATTCCCAAGCCTTCGAAGGGGCTCGACAGGGAGAACCGCCGTTGGCGGGCGACCGCCAGGGCCTGTTCGAGGTCGAACTCGGCCATCCGGATCAGGTCGACGAGCCGGGACGGCTTCGAGGCGAGGACGAGGCGCGTGATGTCCTCGGCTGAGTCATCGCGGTTGAAGTGGTGCCGGAACAGGTCGAGGTTCTTCTCCATCACCAGCAGGGTCATGTCGAACTCGGAGATCTCGGCGTCGGAGACCCGTCGTGTGCGCGAGTGGACCCGGTATTCGTGCAGCGGTCCGGCGATGCACACGATGTGGTTGGCCTCGCCTCTGCGGAAGCGTCCGGCGAGGAGGTTCACGGCGAACGCGAAGTTTCCCCGTGATCTCGGACACGTGATCGTTATGCCACGAGGGCGTGCAGGTGCCGTTGCCTGGTCTCGGTCGGGGTGAGGCAGCCGAAAGGCCGGTGCGTGCGCAGGCGGCGGCGGTTGCAGAAGGTCTCGATGAAGGAGAAGACCTCGGCGCGGGCGGTGGCCCGACCGGGCCGGATGCGGGTGTCGATCTCATCCTTGAGCAGGGCCCAGGAGCTCTCCGCGGCAGCGTTGATGCCCCTGTGGAGTCGCGGACATCGCGCGAACCTGTCTCCGACCCCTGCGCGCGGGCAGTTGCCCAGTGTCACTGCTCACCGGGAACGACACCGGCATCGGAGCCGGTGTGCCAAATACTCCCGATGAGTTCACGCTACTCCCCAAGAGGCCGCACGGACCGCTCCTGGACTCCGCTTCACTGCCGTCGGCAGTCCTCCCCCGAAGAGCGGCTGGTCTCGAGCCAGGACCGCGCCGGTTCCGCCGCGCGCCCGGTGTCCACGGTGAGTTGGAGACGCGTCCCTCCCCCGGAGCCCGCGGGACAGCTTGCGCTGCTCGGTGGCGGCGAAGCAGAACCAGGTGTCCTCTTCGTCCCAGTAGCTGCGGAACCATGTCGTCATCGGCCCATCGTGGACCACCGCTGTCGGCCTCCGATGGCTTGCTGGTCAATCGAACCAGACGACGAGCCGTACGTTCACCGAGCCGTGCAGCTCACCCGGTGTTCACATCACCTCCCAGACCGGCCCCAGCAGGTGGAGCCACTCGGAGGAGGTCCCGCAGAGGTCGGGCGCTCCACCACTCGTCGGTCCCACAGCCAACCTGGAAGTGCCACCACCTTCCTCTCGTCCTTTCTTCAGAAGCGCCTTGATCCCGGCGAAGTCGGCGCCAGCCGGTGCGCAGAAGGCCACCATGGCGAAGTCCTCGCTGAAGACCTCGCCTCCGAGCCCGAACGTCGAAAGGCGCTGGTGCACCGCCTGAGGGCTGCTTCCCAAGGGGCCAGTAGGGACAGGCACGACCCGAATCGTGCAGTTGCCGGCGGGCTGACCCGCCCAACGGCCCGGTGGAGGCCGTCGGTGTCGGTCTGATACCGGATCACGTCACCTTCAGCCACCCCGTCCTGAAGGAAGGGAGTGTTCTGCACGATGGCCGTCTCATCGTCGAGCTTCGTTGCCCACAGGCCCTCTGTGTCCTGCGGGAACCAACCCTCGCGGGGAACGAACCGGAACCAGACCTTGATCTTCTCGACGGTGTTCTCCATGACGGGCATCATTCGCCGTCTGGAGCGGCACTTATCACCGGGGCTGATCTGGGCGATCAACGTTCGTCTGTCCTCGGTCAAGACCCGCGGGCCCAAAAACAGTTGAAGCCGCCCTCAATCAGCGCCGTATCGTGGGCAAGGTGTGGCGTCCGGATGTTCGGGGGTTGAGTGCAGGTCGAAGATCATGCGGCTTGGGAGCGAGACTTCCCGGTGAAGTACCTGCTGGTCCACCAGGATGAGGACGACGAGGACGAGTTCTGGGGACGGTGCGCGGGTGTCGAGGGCATGTTCGTGGACAGGGTGCCGCCACCGCGCGAGGTCCTGACACTGCGGGGATGCGATCCCGAGGGGCTGTTGCGCGATGCTCTGATGCCGAACGGGGAGTCGACCGCCCTGCTGGGTGACGTATGCGTCGAGGTCTGGGACGAAGAGCAGCCGTTGCAGTGGTGGTCATTGCTCGACTGCGTCGTCATCACCCATCAGTCGAACCGTGACGATCCGGCCCTGGTGGATGTCGTGGTCGGAGCGGGCGTCGAAGAGGAGCACGCCTGGTCGCACACCCTACCGGCGACACCGCGGTTCAAGCTGTTCGCGGGGCCCACAAGGACACCCGGTTCGGCTGGCCATTGTCTGGCAGTGGACGGGCTGTTCGTGATGCGAGGTGCCCCGGCGCCCACGCCGATGAGACTCGTTGGCTGTGAGCCTGCCGAGCCCATGCTCGCCGTCCTGCGTCGGCCGCGCAAGTGGGACCGGGACTGGGTGGGGCTGTGGGCCCTGGACCGCACCGGCCGGGTGATGTACCGCCACAACGTGCACCTGCGCATTGAGACTGCCCGGCCTTCAGTTCTGGGCTGCGGCCTTCTCGACATCAGGCTCACCGATGGTGGCGACGACCGGCCTCCCCTGCTAGCTCGCCCCATCTGGGAGACCTGGTACAGAGGTGCTCCGACCACCCGCAATCAATGGGCTGCGCTCTCCGCCCAGGGCAGGTCCGAGTGGCTCGACCTGACCGCCACTGGCATGAACGAGCAGGGCCCTGACCGTTCGGACGACGTCCATCACCTCGACGGTACGTACGTCACAGACATGCCTGGCCTGCACTGCGCCATGGCTGAGGCGCTGGTGGGCCCCGGCGGCTACTACGGCCGGGAATGGAACGCCTTCAAGGACTGCCTGCACGGTGGCTTCGGCGTGTGTGCGCCCTTCACCTTGATCTGGCACGACGCCGATGTCGCTCGCCGGGCACTGGCGGACGAGATCTGGGACACCGAGAAGGGACTTACCTACTTCGAGGAAATCGTGCAGCTCCTCGAATCCTTCGGAGTCACGGTAGTTCTCCAGTGACATGGGCCCAACGCCCTGGTCCCTGGTCGGACAGTCGCCTGATGGGGGCAACGCGCATGGGGCGACCTTCTGGACGCGGCTCTCAGCTGAAGACGAGTTCGCGGAAGGCGCTGCGAATATCGGTCAGAGGCTGTCGATCGCGGGTGTAGCAGAGCTTGTTGGTCAGCAGCACCGCCCATCGACTCTGTCGGGGTGAGATCCACATGCGCCTCGGTGGTCCAAGCGGGGGCGAAGCCGGCCCGTCCTGGTGCGGTGGCGGTATCGAGCATGTAACGCAAGAAGGCAGCGAGGTCGTCGAGGACGGTGAAGGTGCCGGCGATGCCGCAGACACCGCCCAGCAGGCGCGCGGAGAAGTCGTGGGCGGTTCCCTTGAGGTGAGTGTCGGTGCCCTGGTCGAGTTCGGTCGGGGCGCAGCGGGCCGCGATCTTGTCGGGTAGTGGGCCGAAGCGAGTGGTGTGCATGCCCAGGGGCCGCCAGACGCGGACGGCGGACAGATCGTCCAAGGACCGGCCGGAGAGGTGCTCGGCGAGGTAGCCGAGGATGAGGGCAGCCAAGGCCGTCGTGAAGAAAGCCGGGCTGGAGCCGGAGTGGACGCCCCGGGAGCTCCGGCACAGCTTCGTGTCCCTGCTCTCCGACCACGGCATCCCGCTGGAGCGCATCGCGCTCCTGGTCGGCCACAGCAGCCAGGCCACCACGGAAGCGGTCTACCGCAAGCAGTTCCGGCCCGTGATCACTGAGGGGGCCGAAGCCATGGACGACATCTTCGCCGAAGATCAGGAGGGGGAGGAGACAGGCGACTCGGAAGAGGGCGGCGCCGTGGCCTGATCAAATTCGGTTGGCCCCCTGTTTGGCCCCCCGGACACGTCAGAGGCCGGATAGTAAATTTACTATCCGGCCTCTGACCAGCGTCGGGGTGGCGGGATTTGAACCCACGACCTCTTCGTCCCGAACGAAGCGCGCTGCCAAGCTGCGCTACACCCCGGTGTCGCTGCTGTGGTGCTTGTCGCGGCGACGTCGTTTACTTTAGCCCACCGGTGGCCGGAGACGAAATCCGGTTTAGGGGCGGCGGCCGACCGGGTTCGGGCGGGTGTGGTCCAGGGCTACCAGGAGGACCGCCAGGGCGTAGCAGGCGAGGCCCAGGAGGAGGGCGTTGGCGAGGGTGGCGCGGTAGCTGTGCTGCTCGGCGTCGAGGAAGGGGTAGAGGTAGTGGCCCGGCGTTCCGGGCAGGAGCAGTTCGGCTCGGGTGAGGTAGAAGGCCAGGTAGGCCAGGGGGTACAGCATCCATGCCGCCGCCTGGCGGAGGTGCAGGCGGGCCGGGGGTGTGAGCAGCAGCCAGTCGAGGAGTGCGGCCGCGGGGGCCGCCGTGTAGAGGAGCTGTAGCGCCAGCCACTGGCCGTGCCAGGCCACCGGCGGGTGTGTCGCGCCCGTCATCGAGAACGGTGGGGTCGTGTGGCCCAGGAGCAGGTGGTAGACCAAGGACGAGATCACCGCGTAGAGCAGCACCGCGCCCGTCAGGGTCGAGGGGGCGGGGCGGGCCGCGTGCCAGGCCCGGCGGGCCGAGACGAGGCTGACCAGGGCCAGGAGCACCGCCGCCTGGACCCCGAAGTAGCTCAGGATCCGGTCCGGACTGCCCAGCAGCAGCTCCAGGGCCACGCCCGCCAATGCCAGGACGGCCGTCGCGAGGCGGAACATCGCGGTCAGGGGGCGGCGGACAGGGGCGACCACCGCCGTCGCCGGGACGTGTCCGGGCATCAGCACGGGCGTGCCCGGAACCGCGGGGAGGTCGGGTATGTCCCTGGGTATCGGAGGAGTCGTCATGCCCTCAAAATAGGGAGAAAGGGGCATGTGCGGCATTTCGGTTTACGCCGGGTGGGTTATTCCCGGTCCGGCCTCCCGGTATCCGGCCTCCCCGGGGTCCGGCCTCCCCGGGGTCCGGCCTCCCCGGGGTCCGGCCTCCCCGGTCTACTCCCGCCCCACCAGCGTCAGCAGCGTCGCCTCCGGTGGGCAGGCGAAGCGGACGGGGGTGTAGCGGCTGGTGCCGCAGCCGGCCGAGACGTGGAGGTAGGAGGTACGGCCCTCCGCCGCGTGGCGGGAGAGGCCCTTCACCCGGTCCGTGTCCAGGTCACAGTTGGTGACCAGGGCACCGTAGAAGGGGACGCAGATCTGGCCGCCGTGGGTGTGGCCGGCCAGGACCAAGGGGTAGCCGTCGGCCGTGAAGGAGTCTAGGACGCGCAGGTACGGGGCGTGTACGACGCCCATGGAGAAGTCCGCCGCACCGGACGGGCCGCCTGCCACCAGCGGATAGCGGTCGCGCTTGATGTGCGGGTCGTCCAGGCCCGTCAGCTCCACCGAGACGCCCTCGATCTTCAGAGTGCCCCGCGTGTTCGTCAGGTTCAGCCAGCCCGCTCCGTCGAAGCCGTCCCGCAGGTCCTCCCAGGGGTTGTGGATCGCGCCGACGACCGGCGGGTTGCCGTTCAGGCCGTGCCTGCCGCTCGTCTTCTCCAGCAAGTAGCGGGCGGGGTTGCGGGGTTTGGGGCCGTAGTAGTCGTTGGAGCCGAAGACGTACGCGCCCGGGAACTCCATCAGCGGGCCCAGCGCGTCCAGAACCTCCGGGACGCCCTCCGGGTCGGACAGGTTGTCGCCCGTGTTGATCACGAAGTCCGGGCGCAGGCCCGCCAGCGACCGCAGCCACCGCTGCTTCTTGCGCTGGCCGCCGACCATGTGGATGTCGGAGACCTGGAGCACCCGCAGCGGGCGCATCCCCGGGGGGAGAACCGGGACCGTCACCCGGCGCAGTCGGAACGAACGGACCTCGACGCCGGCCGCGTACAACACACCCGCGGCGCCGAACGCCGCGATTCCCAGGGGTACTCCGTATCGAGCGCGCATACGACCATCGTGTCAGACGCGAGGAGGGGGTTGAGACCGGCCACAGCGAAGCGAAGAGGAGAGGAGAACCCAGGAGAGGGGAGGGGAGGAGAACCCGGAAAGGGGGAGGAGAGGCAGGGGGCGGGGAAAACGTCGGGCGGTCCGGCTGCGGCACCTGCGACAATCGGTGCCATGACCACCACGCTCAAGTCGAAGCTGCAGGACGACCTCAACACCGCGATCAAGGGCCGTGACGAGCTCCGCTCGGCCACCCTCCGGATGACGCTCGCCGCGATCACCACGGAAGAGGTCGCGGGCAAGGAGAAGCGTCAGCTCTCCGACGACGAGGTGCTCAAGGTGATCGCCAAGGAGGCGAAGAAGCGCCGGGAGGCGGCCGAGGCCTTCACCCAGGGCGGCCGCGCCGAGAGCGCCGAGCGGGAGAAGGCGGAGGGCGAGGTCCTCGCCGAGTACCTGCCGAAGCAGCTCAGCGACGAGGAGCTGGAGGGGATCGTCGCCGAGGCCGTCGAGGAGGCGAAGGCGGCGGGTGCCGAGGGGCCGCGGGCCATGGGCGCCGTGATGAAGATCGTGAACCCGAAGGTGGCCGGCCTGGCCGAGGGCGGCCGCGTCGCCGCCGCGGTGAAGAGGCGGCTCCAGGGCTGAGAGAGCGGAACCGGGCAGCACGGCGGTACGACGGTGGGGCCGCACCTCTGCGGAAGAGGTGCGGCCCCACCGTCGTACGAGGAGAGCCTCCGTAGGCGAAGTCCTCCGGAGGCGAAGTCTTCCGGAGGTGAAGTCCTCCATGGGGGAAGTCTTCCGTGGGGAAGTCTTCCGTGGAGGAGATCAGCCCCGGTTGCCGCCGTTCCCGTTGTTGCCGCCGTTCCCGTTCCCCTGGATGAAGCCGGCGGGGAGGGAGAAGGTCGGGTTCGGGGTGGAGCCGCCGGTCGTCGTGCCGCCGTCGCTCGTGCCGCCGGTCGTCGTCAGGCCGCCGATGAGCCCGCCGATCAGGCCCCCCGTGTTGTCCCCGCCGCCGTTGTCGCCGCCGTTTCCGTTGCCGTTGCCCTTGTCATGGTTGTTCTCGTCGGGGATGTCGACGAGGTTGAAGGAATCGGACGGCTTGCCCTCCAGGGCGCCGGTCATGGCGTCCTTCCAGATCGGACCCGGGGTGTCGGCGCCGAAGACCTCGGAGTGGTAGACGCCGCCGATGGTGATGTTGGTCATCTCGACGTTCTGCTTGGCACTGCCGACCCAGACCGCGCCCGCGAGGTTGGGCGTGTAGCCGACGAACCAGGCGTTCTTGCGGGAGTCCGTCGTACCCGTCTTGCCGGCGCTCTCCCGGTCGTCCAGACCGGCCTGCTGACCGGTACCGGAGTCGATCACACCGCGCAGCAGGGTGTTGATGGTGTCCGCGGTCTTCTCGCTCATCGCGCGCGAGCAGGTCGACTTGGGGACGGCCAGGGACTTCTGCTCGTTGCCGACCTTCTGGGTGATGGACTCGATGGCGACCGGCGTGCAGTACATGCCCCGGTCGGCGAAGGCGGCGTACGCGCTCGCCATCGTCAGCGGGGAGAGGCCGATCGCGCCGAGGGCGATGGACGGGGTCTGCGGGAGCTTCGAGCCGTCACCCTGGTGGACGTGGAGCGCATCGGTCATGTTGACCACCGGGCACAGGCCGATGTCGGAGATCAGCTGGACGAAGTAGGTGTTGATGGACTTCGCCATCGCCCTCTTCATCTGGTACGGCCCGACTTCGGACTCGTTCTCGTTCTGGACCTGCTCGTTGTCCGTGTTGACCCACTGCTTGCCGCCGCACTGCTGCACGGGGCTCGGGTAGTTCATCTTGTACGGCGACGAGTACTCCTGCGTCGCCGGCTTGCCGCCCTCGATGGCGGCCGCCGCCACGAACGGCTTGAACGTCGAACCGGTCGGGAAGCCGTAGTTGGAGCCGCCGTAGTCCCGGTCGACCGAGAAGTTGTACTCGGTCTCGTTCTTGTTGTAGCCGTACGGCTTGGACTGGCCCATCGCCAGGATCCTGCCGCTGCCGGGCTCCACGAGGGTGGCGGCGGCCGCGACCGAGTCGGACTTGTAGACGTGGTCCTTGATCGAGGTCTGCACGGAGTCCTGGGCCTGCGGGTCCAGCGTCGTACGGATGGTGAGGCCGCCCTGGTTCCAGAGCTTGGCGCGCTCTGCGGAGGTCTTGCCGAAGGTCGGGTCGTTGAGGAAGACGTTCTCCACGTACTTGCAGAAGAACCCGGCGCCCTTGACCGCCGTGATGCAGCCGTTCTTCGGCTGGGTGACGTGCAGGCCGAGCGGGGTCTCCTTGGCCTTGTCGGCCTCCGCCTGCGAGATGTCGCCGACCTGGGCCATGCGTTCGAGCACGATGTTGCGCCGCTTGGTCGCCTCGGCCTCGTCGTTGACCGGGTCGTAGCGGCTCGGCGACTGCACGATGCCGGCGAGCAGGGCCGACTGCTGGAGGTTCAGGTCCTTGGCGTGCTTGGAGAAGTAGCGCTGGGAGGCGGCCTCGATGCCGTAGGCCTGCTCGCCGAAGAAGGTGATGTTCAGGTAGTTCTCGAGGATCTTCTTCTTGCCGAGCGTCTCTTCCAGCTGGATCGCGTACTTCAGCTCCTTGACCTTGCGGCCGAGGGTCTGCTGGGTGGCCTCGGCGACCTTGGTCGGGTCGTCGCCGGCCTCCTCGATGAAGTAGTTCTTCACCAGCTGCTGGGTGAGCGTGGACGCGCCCTGGGCGACCCCGCCGCTCTGCGCGTTCTTGTTGAGCGCGCGCAGCACACCCTTCAGGTCGATGGCGCCGTGCTGGTAGTAGCGCGAGTCCTCGATCGCGACGATCGCCTTCTGCATGTACGGCGAGATGTCCTTGAGCTCCACCACCGTGCGGTCACGGGAGTAGACCTGGGCGATCTGGTGGCCCTCGCTGTCGAGGATCCTGGTGCGCTGGCTGAGCTGCGGGCTCTTCAGGTTGGCCGGGATATCGTCGAAGCCCTGGACCGAACCCTTGGCCGCGAGGCCCAGGGCCCCGGCCGCGGGCAGCGCGATGCCCGCCATCACGGCTCCCGCGAGCACACTGACACCGAGGAACTTGGCGGCCTGCTGCGTGGTCGACAGACCACCGCCCGAGCGCTTCTTTGGCATGGGGGCAGCCTAATCCGTAGTCCTGGGCGTTCCGGGGGAGCGGGTGGCTCTCGGGATGTTCGAGTGCAGGATCGTGACATAGAGGGCGCCCCGGCCGTGCACAGGGCCGTGCGCGGGGGGCGACACCGCCGGCTCCGCCTGACGGCACGACGACATGAACGGTCTACCTTGCCATTCGCCGGACACACGGACAGGCCTTGGCCTAAGCTGCTCTCAACTGTCACAGCAGTGCGGTCACGTATCAATACGTCCGGCGACCCCGAATCGTTCCGGAACCCGCCCACTTTTTTTCGGGTGATGTGTTGATGGCGTGTCCGAATCCACCTCGTGTGTCACTTGGCGTCCGTTGTGGCGCACCATAGCTGTCCCGGTTTGCCGCGATCATCACGCATGTCGCCAGCTCACTCCCGCGGGTGATCTGCCGCTTACCCATAGTCCGTTCGGGCCATTCAAGATTGGGCCCGAAGGGGGTGTTGCGCTGTGCCCACCTTCCGTAACGTCCTCAACTGGCGGCGGTGAATATGCCGCCGTCGCCGTGGGGGAGCCTCGATTCGGGAGAGGACGGCGCCGGTATGGGCTGGGTAACCGACTGGAGTGCGCAGGCTGCCTGCCGCACTACCGATCCGGATGAACTGTTCGTTCAGGGAGCGGCGCAGAACAGGGCCAAGGCGGTGTGCACCGGATGTCCGGTACGCACGGAATGCCTGGCCGATGCGCTGGACAATCGCGTCGAGTTCGGCGTGTGGGGAGGCATGACGGAGCGGGAGCGCCGCGCACTGCTGCGCCGGCGGCCCACCGTGACCTCCTGGCGCCGGCTCCTGGAGACAGCGCGCTCGGAGTACGAGCGGGGGACCGGGATCGTCCCCCTCGACAGCGACGAGGTGTACGAGAACTACGCAGCGGTGAGCTAGACCGGACCGGTCTACGGCAGCTCCGGCCGGCCGGCCGCGAGCCGGTCGCCGATGTCCCGCAGCCCCGCGAGGTCGTGCACATCGCCGGGAAGCGCGGCCACTTCCACCACGGCCACCTCGGGATGGCGCGCGGTGAAGCGGTCACGTGTGCGCTGCTCGCGGGAGAGCAGCCGCATGCGCTCGGCGTGCAGCCTCAGCAGGCCTGCGGTGAGCTGGTCGACGGTGCGGTCCGGGCCTTCTGACGAGTCTGACGAGGGGGATTCGTCAGTCATGTCCGAAGCCGTGTCCGAAGCCGTGGCCGAAGTCATGTCCGAGGTCGTGTCCGTGGTTGTGTCCGTAGTCAGGTCCGCGAGCCCTGACGAGGGGGATTCGTCGGGCCGGGACTCGGACGGCATGGGCGCGGGTGATTCAGAACTGCCGTACGTGTCGGGAGAGTTACGAAGTCCAGCTTTCCCGCCGCCCTGATCCACAATGCGGGGCTCCTCAAGATTTTCCGCGGCGGCGAGCGCACGCTCGGCCGACAGGCGGTCGGCGCCGCTGCCGTGGACCCGGTTGAGGACCAGACCGACCAGCGGCATGTCCTCCGCGGCCAGCCGCTCCACGAAGTACGCGGCCTCCCGCAGCGCGTCCCGCTCCGGAGCCGCCACCACCAGGAACGCCGTGCCGGGCGCCTGGAGCAGCTTGTACGTCGCGTCCGCGCGCGTGCGGAACCCGCCGAACGTGGTGTCCATCGCGGACACGAACGTCTGTACGTCCTTCAGCAACTGCCCGCCGAGCAGCTTGCCGAGGGTGCCGGTCATCATCGACATGCCGACGTTCAGGAAGGCCATGCCCGCGCGGCCGCCCAGTTTCGCGGGGGCGGTGAGAAGACGGATGAGCCGGCCGTCCAGGAAGGAACCCAGCCGCTTCGGCGCATCGAGAAAGTCCAGCGCGGAGCGCGAGGGCGGGGTGTCGACCACGATCAGGTCCCACTCGTCCCGGGCCCGCAACTGGCCCAGCTTCTCCATCGCCATGTACTCCTGCGTGCCCGCGAAGCCCGCTGAGAGCGACTGGTAGAAGGGGTTGGCCAGGATGGCGGCCGCCCGGTCGGCGTCCGCGTGCGCCTCCACGACCTCGTCGAAGGTGCGCTTCATGTCGAGCATCATGGCGTGCAGTTCGCCGGTGCCCTCCGTGCCCTTCACCTTCCGCGGCACGTTGTCCAGCGAGTCGATGCCCATGGACTGCGCCAGCCGCCTGGCCGGGTCGATGGTCAGCACCACCACCTTGCGGCCGCGCTCGGCCGCCCGCAGGCCGAGGGCCGCCGCCGTGGTGGTCTTGCCGACACCGCCCGAGCCACAGCACACCACGATCCGGGTGTCCGGGTCGTCCAGCAGCGGATCGACGTCGAGCGCGGGCGCGTGGGCCAGCCGGCGTGCGCCGTCCTGCGCCGGTTCCTTGGCCGGGTCCGGAGTCATGACATCCCCTGTTTCCGCAGCTCGGTGGCGAGTTCGTACAGGCCCGCCAGGTCCATCCCCTCGGTGAGCAGCGGCAGTTCGTGCCGCTCCAGGTCCAGGTCGGCGAGGACCGCGCGCTGCTCGTGCTCCAGCGTGTACCGCTCGGCGTACTCGGCGGCCTGCGCGAGCAGCGGGTCCACCAGTTGCTCGGCCTTGCCGCCGCGCCGCGCCCCGCCGAGCCCGGCCGCCGACAGCGCCTGCGCCACGGCGGTGCGCGGCACCGTCCGTACGAGTTCCAGGTCGGTCGCGTCCAACACCTCCGGCCGGACCATGTTCACGATGACCCGGCCCACCGGCAGCCGCGCGGCCCGCAGCTCGGCGATGCCGTCGGCGGTCTCCTGGACCGGCATCTCCTCCAGGAGTGTGACCAGGTGCACGGCCGTCTCCTCGGACTTCAGCACCCGCATCACCGCCTGCGCCTGATTGTGTATCGGGCCGATCTTGGCCAGCCCGGCCACCTCGTCGTTGACGTTCAGGAAGCGGGTGATGCGGCCGGTCGGCGGGGCGTCCATGACGACGTAGTCGTATACGAACCGGCCCGCCTTGTCCTTCCTGCGCACCGCCTCGCACGCCTTGCCGGTCAGGAGGACGTCCCTGAGGCCGGGCGCGACGGTGGTGGCGAAGTCGATCGCGCCGAGCTTCTTCAGCGCCCGGCCCGCCCCGCCGAGCTTGTAGAACATCTGGAGGTAGTCCAGAAGGGCCAGTTCGGGATCGATGGCGAGCGCGTAGACCTCACCGCCTCCCGGCGCTACGGCGATCTTCCGCTCTTCGTAGGGCAATGCCTCCGTCTCGAAGAGCTGGGCGATGCCCTGCCGACCCTCGACCTCCACGAGAAGCGTCCGCTTCCCCTCGGTCGCGAGGGCCAGCGCGAGTGCGGCGGCGACCGTCGTCTTTCCGGTCCCGCCCTTGCCGCTGACGACCTGGAGCCTGCTCACATCTTCGAGACTAACCAGTCGGCCGGACACTCACGCGGGAGGCTGTGGATAACCGTGCGTGCGGTGGCCCACGTGTCCCGTCCGTCACAGCGGATACAGTCGCCCCCATGACCAAGTGGGAATACGCAACCGTGCCGCTGCTCGTCCATGCCACGAAGCAGATTCTGGACACCTGGGGCGAGGACGGCTGGGAGCTCGTCCAGGTGGTGCCCGGGCCCAACCCGGAGCAGCTCGTGGCCTACCTGAAGCGGGAGAAGCCCTGATGAGCGCCGTCGAGGCCAAGCTGGCCGAACTCGGTCTCGCGCTGCCGGCGGTCGTGCCGCCGCTCGCCGCCTACCAGCCGGCCGTGCGGTCCGGTGTGTACGTGTACACCTCCGGCCAGCTGCCGATGGTGGACGGCAAGCTCCCGGTCACCGGCAAGGTCGGCGCCGAGGTCACCGCGCAGGAGGCCAAGGAACTGGCCCGTGTCTGCGCGCTGAACGCCCTGGCCGCCGTGAAGTCCGTCGCCGGTGACCTGGACCGGATCGCGCGCGTGGTGAAGGTCGTGGGCTTCGTCGCCTCCGCGGCCGACTTCACCGGACAGCCGGGCGTGATCAACGGCGCCAGCGAACTGCTCGGCGAGGTCCTCGGCGACAAGGGCGTGCACGCGCGCAGCGCGGTGGGCGTCGCGGTGCTGCCTTTGGACGCGCCGGTCGAGGTCGAGGTCCAGGTCGAGCTGGAGCCGTAGCCGTAGCCGTAGCCGGCGGAAGCCCCCTCGAACATTCGCTCCCTACGGGATAGCCTCCGGTAATGGCCGATGGACAGTGGTATCCCCCCGAGTGGCCGGACCGCATCCGCGCACACGCGGAGGGCACCCTGGTGCCGGTGACCCCGAAGCGCGCGGCCACCGTGCTGCTCCTGAAGGACACCCCGGACGGTCCCGTCGTCCACATGCTGCGCAGACGCGCCTCCATGGCCTTCGCCGGAGGCGCGTACGCGTATCCCGGCGGCGGTGTCGATCCTCGCGACGACGACCACCAGGTCCGCTGGGCGGGCCCCACGCGCGCGTGGTGGGCCGACCGGCTCGGCGTCGACGAGGCGGGCGCCCAGGCGATCGTCTGCGCGGCCGTGCGGGAGACGTACGAGGAGGCGGGCGTCCTGCTCGCCGGACCGGCCCCGGACGCCGTGGTCGGCGACACCACCGGGGACGACTGGGAGGCCGACCGCGCCGCCCTGGTCGCCCGTGAGCTGTCCTTCGCCGAGTTCCTGGACCGGCGGGGTCTGGTCCTGCGCTCGGACCTGCTGGGGGCCTGGACGCGCTGGATCACCCCGGAGTTCGAGAGCCGCCGCTACGACACCTGGTTCTTCGTCGCCGCCCTGCCCGCGGGCCAGCGCACCCGCAACGCCTCCACGGAGGCCGACCGCACGGTGTGGATCCGCCCGGCCGAGGCCGCCGTCGGCTACGACAAGGGCGAGCTGCTGATGATGCCGCCCACCATCGCCACCCTGCGGCAGCTGCTGCCGTACGCCACGGCGGCGGAGACGCTCGCGGCGGCGCCCGCCCGGGACATGACCCCGGTGCTGGCCCGCGCCCGCCTGGCGGACGGCGCGATCGTCCTGAGCTGGCCGGGCCACGACGAGTTCACCAAGCGCATACCGACCGATCTGACGAGCGGTGGAGCCTGACCATGACGGACGCAGCAGCCCTGCCCGGCCAGCCGCGCGGCGGAGTCCTCCCGGGGCCCGCCACCGAGCGGGCCGTCAACGTGCTGGCGCCCAACGCGTCCGCGATGACCCTGGACGGCACCAACACCTGGATCGTCGCCGAGCCCGGCTCCGACCTGGCCGTGGTGATCGACCCGGGCCCGCTGGACGACGGCCACCTCAGGAACGTCATCGACACCGCGGAGAAGGCCGGCAAACGCGTCGCGCTGACTCTTCTGACCCACGGCCACCCGGACCACGCCGAGGGCGCCGTGCGCTTCGCGGAACTGACCGGCACGCGCGTGCGTGCCCTCGATCCGGCGCTGCGGCTCGGCGAGGAGGGACTGGCCGCCGGTGACGTGATCACGACCGGCGGACTGGAGCTACGGGTCGTACCCACTCCGGGCCACACCGCCGACTCCCTGTGCTTTCACCTGCCGGCCGACCGCGCGGTCCTGACCGGCGACACCATCCTGGGGCGCGGTACGACGGTCGTGGCGCATCCGGACGGCCGTCTGGGCGACTATCTGGACTCGCTCCGGCGGCTGCGCTCCCTGACGGTCGACGACGGCGTGCACACCGTGCTGCCGGGCCACGGACCGGTCCTGGAAGACGCCCAGGGAGCCGTCGAGTTCTACCTCGCCCACCGCGCCCACCGGCTCGCCCAGATCGAGACGGCCGTCGAGAACGGCCACCGCAGCCCCGCCGAGGTCGTCGCGTACGTGTACGCCGACGTGGACCGCTCCCTGTGGCCGGCGGCGGAACTGTCGGTACGGGCCCAGCTGGACTACCTGACCGAGCACGGACTGATCCAGACCGAACTCCAGTCCGAGTTCTAGGCCCGGTTCCGGTCCCGGTCCTAGTCCTGGTTCTAGTCCTGGTCCCGGTTCCGGACGAGGCCGCAGGCCGACAAACGCGCGGGGTCCGGGGGCAGCGCCCCCGGAGACGGCGACTACCGCGAACGCTTGGCCAGCCGCTCGACGTCCAGCAGGATCACGGCCCGCGCCTCCAGGCGCAGCCAGCCGCGCTGGGCGAAGTCCGCCAGCGCCTTGTTCACGGTCTCGCGGGACGCGCCGACCAACTGGGCCAGCTCCTCCTGCGTGAGGTCGTGGACGACGTGGATGCCCTCCTCGGACTGCACGCCGAAGCGGCGGGAGAGGTCCAGCAGGGCGCGCGCGACCCGGCCCGGCACGTCGGAGAAGACCAGGTCGGACATGGCGTCGTTGGTCTTGCGCAGCCTGCGGGCGACGGCGCGCAGCAGCGCGGTGGCCACCTCGGGCCGGGCGTTCAGCCAGGGCTGGAGGTCGCCGTGGCCGAGGCCCAGCAGCTTGACCTCGGTCAGCGCGGTGGCGGTCGCCGTGCGCGGGCCGGGGTCGAACAGCGACAGCTCGCCGATCAGCTCGCCGGGGCCGACGACGGCCAGCATGTTCTCCCGGCCGTCGGGGGAGGTGCGGTGGAGCTTGACCTTGCCCTCGGTGACGACGTAGAGCCGGTCGCCCGGGTCGCCCTCGTGGAACAGGGAGTCGCCACGCGCGAGGGTCACCTCACTCATGGAGGCACGCAGCTCCGCGGACTGCTCGTCATCGAGCGCCGCGAAGAGCGGGTTGCGCCGCAGAACGTCGTCCACGAGTTCTCTCCTTGTCGACCTGCTCAGGGGATCTTGCTCCCCCTTGGTACCAGGGGACCGTGTTCCCCATTTTGCCGGACGGTCCAAACAGTGTGATCTGTCACAAGGATGCCGCACAGGTGTGCCTGGGTAAGCGGCAGGGGTCCAATCGGGGGCTGATCTTCCGGGTCCGGGGCGGATGTCGGTGCCGGGCTTTAGGCTGGCCGGGTGTCCAAATCGCCGGTGAAGCACAGGCCAAGGGGGCTGGGCGGGTGGTTGTACGAGGTGATTCCGCTGTGGGCGAACATGGGTCCGACGCCGCTTCCAGGGAACCGAAAAAGGCGACAAAAGCGGCGAAAGTCGTGAAGAAGGCTGCGGTGAAGAAAGCCGCCGCGCAGAAGACGGCGGTGAAGAAGACGGCGGTGAAGAAGACGGCGGCGCAGAAACCGGCGGTGAAGAAGACGGCGGTGAAGAAGACGGCGGCGCAGAAACCGGCGGTGAAGAAGGCTGCGGTGGAGAAGACAGCAGCCAAGAAGACGGCGGCCAAGAAGGCCGCCGTCGAGAAGGCCGCCGTTGAGAAGCCGCAGCCGGCCGGGAAGCCGGAGTCGCCGGCCGCGCTCGTCCGCCGGGCCCGCCGGATCAACCGCGAGCTCGCCGAGGTGTATCCGTACGCCCACCCCGAGCTGGACTTCGAGAACCCCTTCCAGCTCCTGGTGGCCACGGTGCTCTCCGCCCAGACCACCGACCTCAGGGTCAACCAGACCACCCCGACGCTGTTCGCGAAGTACCCCACCCCCGAGGACCTGGCCGCCGCCAACCCGGAGGAGGTCGAGGAGATCCTGCGGCCGTGCGGGTTCTTCCGGGCCAAGACCAAGTCCGTGATAGGGCTCTCCAAGGGGCTGGTCGAGCAGTTCGGGGGAGAGGTCCCAGGGCGGCTCGAAGACCTCGTCAAGCTGCCCGGCGTCGGCCGCAAGACCGCGTTCGTCGTGCTCGGCAACGCCTTCGGGCGCCCCGGCATCACCGTGGACACGCACTTCCAGCGTCTGGTCCGCCGCTGGCGGTGGACCGCGGAGACCGAACCCGACAAGATCGAGGCCGCCGTCGGCGCACTGTTCCCCAAGAGCGACTGGACCGACCTCTCGCACCACGTGATCTGGCACGGCCGCCGGATGTGCCACGCCCGCAAACCCGCCTGCGGCGCCTGCCCGATCGCCCCGCTCTGCCCGGCCTACGGCGAGGGCGAGACCGACCCGGAGAAGGCGAGGAAGCTGCTCAAGTACGAGAAGGGCGGCTTCCCCGGCCAGCGGCTCAAGCCGCCGCAGGCGTATCTGGACGCGGGCGGCCGGCCGGCGCCGCCGCTGGGCGCCGTATCAGGGACCTGACCCAGGGGCCCTCTCAGGGACGGAGAACGGAACGATCAAGGAGACTTCGGGCGTTGGAACGGGCAGGACGGGGGAGCAGGGTCGGACGGGGGATGTCGTGACGCAGAGCAGCAAGGCACAAGCGGGCGGTCCACGCGAGGGCGTGGTGCTCAGCAAGGAGGGTCTGCCCGAGTGGCTGGACCCGGTGGCGCGGGCCGCCGAGACGGTCCAGCCGCTCCAGCTGAGCCGCTTCCTGCCGCCGGAGAACGGCGCGGGGCGGCAGTCGGCCGTGCTGATCCTGTTCGGCGAGGGGGAGCAGGGGCCCGAGCTGCTGCTGATGGAGCGGGCCGGTTCGCTGCGCTCGCACGCCGGGCAGCCCTCCTTCCCCGGCGGCGCCCTGGATCCCGAGGACGGCGACCCGAAGGCCGACGGGCCGCTGCGGGCCGCTCTCCGGGAGGCCGAGGAGGAGACCGGGCTGGATCCCGCCGGCGTCCAGCTGTTCGGTGCGCTGCCCAGGCTGTACATCCCGGTGAGCGAGTTCGTGGTCACCCCGGTGCTGGGCTGGTGGCGCGTGCCCAGCCCGGTGGGCGTGGTCGATCCGAACGAGACGGCGCGGGTCTTCACCGTTCCCGTGGCGGATCTCACGAATCCGGCCAACCGGGCCACCACCGTGCACCCCAGCGGCCACCAGGGCCCGGCATTCCTGGTCGAATCGACCCTGGTATGGGGGTTCACGGCCGGGGTGATCGACCGTCTGCTGCACTACGCGGGATGGGAGCGCTCCTGGGACCGAGAGAAGCTGGTCCCGCTCGACTGGCGGTCATGACAGGGTGTCGTTCGTGAATGTGCTGGACATCCTGTTGCTGGTCGCCGCCGTGTGGTTCGCGATCGTCGGCTACCGCCAGGGGTTCGTCGTCGGCATCCTGTCGGTGATCGGCTTCCTGGGCGGCGGACTCGTCGCCGTCTACACCCTGCCCGTGATCTGGGACGCGGTGACCGACAACGCCGAGGTGGGTACCACCGCCGCGGTCGTCGCCGTGGTCGTCGTCATCGTCTGCGCCTCCATCGGCCAGGCCCTGACCACCCACCTGGGCAACAAGCTGCGCCGGTACATCACCTGGTCCCCGGCCCGTGCCCTGGACGCCACCGGCGGCGCGCTGGTCAACGTGGTGGCAATGCTGCTGGTCGCCTGGCTGATCGGCTCCGCCCTCGCCGGCACCACCCTGCCGACGCTCGGCAAGGAGGTGCGCAACTCCAAGGTGCTGCTCGGGGTGTCCAGAGCGCTGCCCAACCAGGCCGACACCTGGTTCGCGGACTTCTCCACGGTCCTCGCGCAGAACGGCTTCCCGCAGGTCTTCAGCCCGTTCGCCAACGAGCCGATCACCGACGTCTCGCCGCCCGACCCGGCCCTCGCGAACAGCTCGGTGGCCACCACCGCCAAGCAGTCCATCGTCAAGGTGACGGGCACCGCGCAGAGCTGCGGAAAGATCCTGGAGGGCACCGGCTTCGTCTTCGCCGACCGCCGCGTGATGACCAACGCCCACGTCGTCGGCGGCGTCGACGAACCCACCGTCCAGGTCGGCGGCGAGGGCCGCAAGTACAACGCCAAGGTCGTCCTCTACGACTGGCAGCGCGACATCGCCGTACTGGACGTGCCGGACCTGCGGACCAGGTCGCTCAAGTTCTCGGCCGACGCCGCGCAGACCACCGACAGCGCGATCGTCGCCGGGTTCCCGGAGAACGGGTCGTACGACGTCCGGCCCGCCCGGGTGCGCGGCCGTATCACCGCCAACGGTCCGGACATCTACCACCGCGGCACCGTGCGTCGTGGCGTCTACTCGCTGTACGCGACCGTCCGCCAGGGCAACTCCGGCGGCCCGCTGCTCACGCCCGAGGGCAGGGTGTACGGGGTCGTCTTCGCGAAGTCACTGGACGACGCCGACACCGGGTACGCCCTCACGGCCGACGAGATCCGGGTGGACATCGCCCGGGGCCGCACCGCGAGCCAGCAGGTGGGCACCGACAGCTGCGCCCTCTAGCGCCGCGTGCCCCGCACGAGTCGTGAGGCCGGCGGAGTCGTCACGTCAGCCGGCGTGCGAACTGCGCCGGTGCCGCACGGTGTTGCTTCTCGAAAGAGCGGCGACGGCACCATGCGTCCGACCGTCAGGACCACCGGCTCTGCGCACCCATGCGGCCACGGCACTGGAGGCCCGTGGGGCTGGGGAGCTCAGCCGCGGGTGTGGCGCAGACGCACCGAGACCCAGCGGGCCCGGCGGCGCAGGATGCGCGGAATCCCCACCCTGAGGTCCGTGCCCGGCAGCTGCGGGGCACCCCCTCGATAGGGGTTCGGACCGCCTGTCGTACGGCGGTTGCGGGGTGCGTCACTGTAGTCGTGCGTCCAGCCCATACCCCGACGTCTGCCCCTGCCCCAAGGTCGATAACCTCCCGCACGCCCCTCAATCGGCCTATGCGCCGGGCATGTGGCCGTTCGTAGAACAGGTGTCCAGATCCGGATACCGGGCGCATCGGCGCGGTCACCGATCGGGTTCGGGGTCTTTCAGCCAGTTGACCAGTTCGGCGGAGAAGCCCACCGGGTCCTCCTCGTGCGGGAAGTGCCCCAGCCCGTCGAACAGCCGCCAGCGGTACGGGGCTTCGACGTACTCGCCGGAGCCGGCCGCGCTGCGGGTGCGGGTGACCGGGTCCAGGGAGCCGTGCAGATGGAGGGTCGGGACGCGCACCGGGCGCTTCATCCGGCGGTTGAACTGGATGCCGTCCGGCCGCGCGAGCGAGCGCACCAGCCAGCGGTACGGCTCGATCGAGCAGTGCGCGGTGGACGGGATGCACATGGCCTGCTGGTAGGTCTCCACCGCCTCGTCGTCGGGCAGCCGCGGCCCGGACCAGTCCCGGATCAGCCGGCCGACCAGTGCGCCGTCGTCGGCGGTGAGCTGCCGCTCGGGGATCCAGGGCCGCTGGAAGCCCCAGATGTAGGAGGCGGCGGCGGTCTGCCGGTGGTCCCGGAGCATCGCCGAGCGCCAGCGCCGCGGGTGTGGCATGGACACCACCGCGAGCCGTCGTACCAGCTTCGGGCGCATCGCCGCCGCCGTCCACGCCAGGTAGCCGCCCAGGTCGTGGCCGACCAGCGCGGCGTCCGGCTCGCCCAGGGAACGGATCACACCGGTGATGTCGAGCGCGAGGTTCGCCGGGTCGTAGCCGCGCGGGGTGCGGTCGCTGCCGCCGACGCCGCGCAGGTCCATGGCCACGGCCCTGAAGCCCGCGTCGGCGAGCGCGACCAGTTGGTGCCGCCAGGTCCACCAGAACTGGGGGAACCCGTGCACCAGCATGACCAGCGGTCCGTCGCCGAGCTCGGCGATGTGGAAGCGGGCGCCGTTCGCGGCGATGTCCCGGTGCGTCCAGGGGCCCTCCGGCCGTACGACCGAGGGAGCGGGATCCGTCATGAGGTCGAGCGTGCCACAGCCTCGATGGCCGGCACCTCGTCCCGTGGAAGTTCCGGGCGCGGATGCGGCTTGGCGTTCTGCAGCACGTTCGCCGTCTCCTTCATCGACGCGGCCACCTTCTGCGGGCCCTGCCCCTTCTTGGCCTTCTTCGCGAACACCACGCCGACCAGTACGAGGGCGACGGCCACCAGGACGTTCGCCGCGAAGGAGAGCAGGAAGCAGACCGCGAGATTCCACTGGCTCCAGGTCCGAATGCCGTACGCCAGCGCGAAGTTGAGCATCGGCAGGGAGAACAGCAGCAGCACCCCGGCCGCCGAGAACGCACCGCCGCTCGTCGCGCCCCGCTTGACGTCCTGCTTCAGCTGGGCCTTGGCCAGCGCGATCTCGTCGTGCACCAGCGCCGACATCTCGGCCGTGGCCGAGGCGAACAGCTGGCCGATGCTGCGTTCGGCACCGACCGGGCTGCCGTCGGGTGCGCTCATCGCGGTCTCCCTCTGCGTCTTCGTCGTCGTCTTCTCGCACCGGCCTCTTGTACCGGTCTTTTTTGTACCGTCTCGTCAGATCATGCCGGACGGCCGCCCTGCTCGCCTGCCCCGCCCGGCACTTCGGCAAGCGCGTCACGCCCCAGGCCCCCTACGAGGCGGCCTTCTCCGCGGCGATCCTGCGGTGTTCGGCGGCCTTGCGCTCGTAGATCTCCGCCATCCGCAGGTGGTAGGCCGGGTCGTCCTCCTCGTAGACGTCCGGGATGCCGTCGAGATCGTCGTCCCGCTCCTCGGCCTCGACCAGCCTGCGGTAGCGGGTGTTGCGTATCTTCAGCAACACCGTGGCGCACAGGGCCGCGATGAGCGAGCCGGTGAGCACGGCGGCCTTGACCTCGTCCGTGAGCACCGCGTCGCCTTCGAAGGCGAGTTCGCCGATGAGCAGCGACACGGTGAAACCGATGCCGGCCAGCGAGGCCACCGCGAAGACGTCGGCCCATTCGATGTCCTCGCTGAGCGAGGCCCGGGTGAAGCGGGCGGTCAGCCAGGTCCCGCCGAATATCCCGGCCGCCTTGCCGACGACCAGGCCGAGGACTACTCCGAGCGTCTCCGGTCTGGTGAAGACGTCGCCGAGCGCCCCTGCGGACACCGTCACCCCGGCGCTGAAGAGCGCGAACAGGGGCACCGCCAGCCCCGCCGACAAGGGCCGCACCAGATGCTCGACGCGCTCACCGGGGGAGTGTTCCTCACCCTTACGGGTGGTGCAGCGCAGCATCAGGCCCATCGCGACACCGGCGATGGTCGCGTGCACGCCGCTGTTGTACATCAGCGCCCAGATCACGACCGCGAGCGGTACGTACACGTACCAGCCGCGCACGCCCCCGCGCAGCAGCAGCCAGAAGACGGCGAGGCCGAGGACCGCGCCGCCGAGCGCGGCGAAGTGGATCCGCTCGGTGAAGAAGATCGCGATGATCAGGATGGCGAACAGGTCGTCGACGACCGCGAGGGTGAGCAGGAAGGCGCGCAGCGCGCTCGGCAGCGAGGTGCCGATCACCGCCAGCACGGCCAGCGCGAAGGCGATGTCGGTGGCCGTGGGCACCGCCCAGCCGTTCGTGGAGCCGCCGCCGGTGAGGTTGGTGAGGGTGTAGACGAGCGCCGGTACGGCCATTCCGCACAGCGCGGCGACCACCGGGAGGACGGCCGCCTTCGGGTCGCGCAGGTCGCCGGCCACCAGCTCGCGTTTGAGCTCGATGCCGGCGACGAAGAAGAAGACCGCGAGCAGGCCGTCGGCGGCCCAGTGGGCGACGGAGAGGTTCAGGCCGAGGGCCCCGGGGCCGAAGTGGAACTCCGCGACGCTCTGGTAGCTGTGGTGGAGCGCGGGGATGTTCGCCCAGACCAGCGAGGCTGTCGCGGCGACGAGCAGCAGCACACCGCCGACGGTCTCGGTCCGCAGCGCGTCCGCCACGATGGTCCGCTCGGGCAGTGAGAGCCGGCCGAGGACCTTCCGGACGGGGGTGGTGCGGGGCGCGGACACGGGGACCTCCGGTCGGTGGGCAGGACAGGGCTACTTGCCGACCAGACTTCCCGGCACACCTTTGGATCACGCTACTTTGCTTAGTTTACCTAAGATGTGGGGCGAGTTACCAGATGAGTCTCACGGTAGGGGCAAAAAGGGCGCCCGGCACGTTTCGTGCCGGGCGCCCCTTCGGACGCGGGAAGGGCTCAGTCCTCGCTGGGCGCCGCCGGGAGCTTCGCCTGGATGAGATCCATGACCGTCGAGTCGGTGAGCGTGGTCACGTCGCCGAGCTGCCGGTTCTCGGCGACATCGCGCAGCAGCCGGCGCATGATCTTGCCGGAGCGGGTCTTCGGCAGCTCAGCCACCGGCAGGATCCGCTTGGGCTTGGCGATCGGGCCGAGGGTGGCGCCGACGTGGTTGCGGAGCTCGTTGACCAGAGCCGCGTCCTCGGCGTTCGCCGTGCCGCGCAGGATCACGAAGGCGACGATCGCCTGCCCGGTCGTCTCGTCCGCCGCGCCGACGACGGCCGCCTCGGCGACCGACGGGTGGGACACCAGCGCCGACTCCACCTCGGTCGTGGAGATGTTGTGCCCGGAGACCAGCATGACGTCGTCCACCCGGCCGAGCAGCCAGATGTCGCCGTCGTCGTCCTTCTTCGCGCCGTCACCGGCGAAGTACTTGCCCTCGAACCGCGACCAGTACGTGTCCAGGAACCGCTGGTCATCGCCCCAGATCGTGCGCAGCATCGACGGCCACGGCTCGGTCAGCACCAGGTAGCCGCCACCGCCGTTCGGCACCTCGGCCGCCTCGTCGTCGACGACCGTCGCCGAGATGCCGGGCAGCGGGGTCTGCGCGGAACCGGGCTTGGTCGCGGTGACGCCGGGCAGCGGCGAGATCATCATCGCGCCGGTCTCGGTCTGCCACCAGGTGTCCACGATCGGCGTCCGGTCGGCACCGATGTGCTTGCGGTACCAGATCCACGCCTCGGGGTTGATCGGCTCCCCGACCGAACCGAGCACCCGCAGGCTGCTCAGGTCGAACTTCGCGGGGATGTCGTCGCCCCACTTCATGAACGTGCGGATCGCCGTCGGCGCCGTGTACAGGATCGTCACCCCGTACTTCTGCACGATCTCCCAGAACCGGCCCTGGTGCGGGGTGTCCGGGGTGCCCTCGTACATCACCTGGGTCGCGCCGTTGGCCAGCGGCCCGTACACGATGTACGAGTGGCCGGTCACCCAGCCGACGTCGGCCGTGCACCAGTACACGTCCGTCTCCGGCTTGAGGTCGAAGACCGCCCAGTGCGTGTACGACGTCTGGGTGAGGTAGCCGCCCGAGGTGTGCAGGATGCCCTTCGGCTTCCCGGTCGTACCGGACGTGTAGAGGATGAAGAGCGGGTGCTCGGCGTCGAAGGCCTCCGGTGTGTGCTCGGCCGACTGCCGCTCGACGATCTCGTGCCACCACACGTCCCGCGTGTCGTCCCAGGCCACTTCCTGCCCGGTGCGCCGCACCACCAGCACGTGCTCGACGTTGCCCGCCTTGCCGACCGCCTCGTCCACGGCCGGCTTGAGCGCGGACGGCTTGCCGCGCCGGTAGCCGCCGTCGGAGGTGATGACGACCCTGGCGTCCGCGTCCTGGATGCGGGTGGCCAGCGCGTCCGCCGAGAAGCCGCCGAAGACCACGGAGTGCGCGGCGCCGATCCGGGCACAGGCGAGCATCGCGATCGCCGTCTCCGGGATCATCGGCATGTAGACCGCGACCCGGTCGCCCTTCTGAACTCCGAGTTCCAGCAGGGCGTTGGCCGCCTTGGAGACCTCGTCCTTCAGCTCGGCGTAGGTGATCGCGCGGCCGTCGCCGGGCTCGCCCTCGAAGTGGATGGCGACGCGGTCGCCGTGTCCGGCCTCCACATGCCGGTCCACGCAGTTGTACGCGACGTTGAGCTCGCCGTCCTTGAACCACTTCGCGAACGGCGGGTTCGACCAGTCCAGCGTCTCGGTCGGCTCCTTGGCCCAGGTCAGCCGGCGGGCCTGCTCGGCCCAGAAGCCGAGCCTGTCAGCCTTGGCCTGTTCGTACGCCTCGGCCGTGACATTGGCGTTCTCGGCCAGGTCAGCGGGCGGCGCGAAGCGTCGCTCCTCCCTCAAGAGGTTGGCCAGGCTTTCGTTGCTCACGACATCTCCCTTTCGAAGGGTGTCCGTTGTGTCCCAGGCCACACCTCATCAGACCTGGGGCCCCGGTGACAAGGGCCGCCGAATAATTGGTTTAGACCTATCGGGTGGGGTGGGCCGAGTCCGGGAGCGGGGTGCGGCGGAGCGCCGCGGTCGGTCGGGCGTGCCGAGCCTGCCAGTTTCGGGGTGCGCCGTGACACACCGGTGCCCGTGCCTGCGCCTGTGCCGGTCCCCGTGCCCGTGCCTGCGCCTGTGCCGGTCCCCGTGCCCGTGCCTGCGCCTGTGCCGGTCCCCGTGCCCGTGCAGCGCCTGCGCCTGTGCCGGTGCTGGTGCCTGTGCCGTGCGGCGCCGACGGCCCCGAGCGCCGTCGGCTCACGCCGGGCTGGGCAGCTCCTCCGTGCCGGGCACCCCCTGGAACACCCCTTCCTCCGCGTCCGCACCGCCCCGGCTCAGCAGGTACGCCTGCGCCTCGCCCACGTGGAAGTACATCCCGTGCAGCTCCAGCTCGCCCACCGCCAGCGCCCGCGCCACCGAGTCGTGCGCCCGCAGATGCTCCAGCTGCTGGATCACGTTCGTCAGGCACAGCCGCTCCACCGTGTCCGCCGGCGCCCGTCCGGCCAGCCGGGCTCCGGGGCGGTCCTCGTCGGCCAGCCGGGCCAGGCTCGGCAGCCCGTGCCGCAGCCACCGCCCGAGCGGGGTCGCCGCGCCCCCGCTTCCCGAGCCGAGCAGCGCCTGCATCGCCCCGCACCCGGAGTGCCCGCACACCGTGATGGACCGCACCCTCAGCACGTCCACCGCGTACTCGATCGCGGCCGCCACCGAGTCGTCCCCGTTCTCCTCACCCGGAAGGGGGACCAGGTTGCCCACGTTGCGGACCACGAACAGGTCACCCGGGCCACTGGAAGTGATCATCGAGGTGACGAGCCGGGAGTCGGCGCAGGTGAGGAAGAGCTGTGACGGCCGCTGCCCCTCGCGCGCCAGCCGGGCCAGCTCCGCCCGCACCAGGGGCGCGGTGTCACGCTGGAACGCGCTGATCCCGCGAGCGAGCTCATGACCCGCCCCGGCCGACCTCCCGAGCCGGCGACCGTGACCTGCGCGGGGCCCGGGTCCGGGACCCGTGCGCGGTCCGGGACCGTGACCTGTGTGCGGCTCGGTGCGGTGCCCGTGCTCCGGTCCGTGGCCGTGCTCCGGTCCGTGGCCGTACTCCGGTGCGCGGACGCCCACGCGGCAGCCGGTCAGTTCGGCGGAGCCGCCCCGCGCGGTGTGGGCCTTGCGCCAGTCCCGCAGTGACTCGTACGCCGCGTGGTCCATGAACGAACCTTCCAGCTCCACCACGGCGTGGGCGCCCTGGGGTACGAGATGCAGGACTCTGCTGAGCCGGGGCACCGCGAGGAATGTCAGCTGCCCTCCTACGTGTACGTGATGGACTCCTCCCTTCTCCTCGTGGGTGATGCGGGTGCGGGCGAGGCGGTGCAGGGCAAGGGCGACGGCCACGGCGACCCCGAGGACCACGCCCTCCAGGACGCCGAGGAGAACCACCCCGAGTGTGGTGACGGCGTACACCAGCACTTCGCGGTGGCGGGTCACCGTGCGGATGTGGTGCAGGGACACCATCTGGATGCCGACGGCCATCACCAGGGCGGCGAGCGAGGCGAGCGGGATGAGATCCAGGACCGGGACCATCAACAGCGCGGCGACCACTACGAGAACGCCGTGCAGGATCGTGGAGTTCCGGCTCACGGCACCGGATCGCACATTCGCCGAACTGCGCACCGCCACCCCCGCGACCGGCAGGCCGCCGAGCGCCCCCGACACGATGTTGGCCGCGCCCTGTCCGAGCAGTTCCCGGTCCAGGTCGGAGCGGCCGAGGCGGGACTGGGGCCCGGTGCGGCCGGCCACCAGCTTGTCCACGGCGACCGCGCCCAGCAGCGACTGCACGCTGCACACCAGCGTGGTGGTGAGCACGGCGGCGACGAGGCCGAGCGCCGGCCCCTCGGGCAGCCCCGCCAGTGCGTGACTGCTCCAGGACGGCAGGTCGACCAGGGGCAGGGCGAGCCCGGTGAGCGAGGCCGTCGCGGTGGCACCGGCGACGGCGGCCAGGGCGGCCGGGACCGTACGCAGCGGGCGGCCGGCTCTGCCCGGGATCCGGGGCCAGCCGAACAGCAGGGCGAGGGTCAGCGCGCTCATCGCCACGGAGGCCGGGTGCAGGTTCGCCAACTGGGCGGGCAGGGCCCGGACATTGGCGAGGACCGAGCTCTGCGGGGTGCCGCCGAGGACGATGTGCAGCTGGGCGACGGCGATGGTGACGCCGATGCCGGCGAGCATGCCGTGCACCACGGCCGGGCTGACGGCGAGCGCGGTGCGGGCCACGCGCAGGCAACCCAGGCCCAGCTGGGCCAGCCCGGCGAGGACGGTGATGCCGCAGGTGGCCCGCCAGCCATACCGGTGGATCAGGTCCGCGGTGACCACGGTGAGTCCGGCGGCGGGACCGCTGACCTGGAGCGGGCAGCCGCCGAGCCGCCCGGCGACCAGTCCGCCGACGGCTGCCGCGACCAGGCCGGCCTGGAGCGGGGCGCCGGTGGCGAGGGCGATGCCGAGGGACAGCGGCAGGGCGATCAGGAACACTGCGACGGACGCGGACAGGTCGGCCCCCGCGACGGGGAAGCGGCCCCGCGGGGGCGTGGCCGGATGCTGTGCCCGGTCGGCTCCGGCGCCGGTCTTGGCAGTTGTGGATCGGGCGAGGCCGGGGCTCTCTTGGTGCGTGGGGACGCAGGCTGATGACATGTTTCCCGTCTCCTCCGGGGCAGCGCGGTCGCGGATCTGGGGTCTCCTCGCCCGGGGGGCGAGGGCTCGGTCGCGGCTGTGGGGCACGGCGTGCAGTGGCGGGATGAATCAACGCTCGGTAAATGAATCGTAATGCAGAGTAAAGGTCAAGCATGGATTTATTGCGCAAATGGGGCACATCTTCACCTCCATGGGTGAAGTGAGCAGTTCATCGGCTTGTCGTATTAATCCCTCTCTCGGTCCCATGCGACCTTGGCGGCGCTGTCGGCAGACACCCGGCACATCGCCATAAAACGCCGTCACCGGCGTTCGCCGAGAGAAGGAAGAAGGTGGGCGGAATTGGCCGCCACCCAGAGGATTGCGGTCGGTGCCGTAGCCGCCGCGGCCTGTGCCGCGTCGGTCGCCGGTTGCGCGACCGGTACCAACTCCGAGCAAGGGACGTCCGGTCCGCAGAAGGGAGCGCCGGCGCCCCAGAGCGTGGTCCGTCTGATCGGCGACGGATCCACCGCGTACACCGGCGCGCAGCCGCATCTGCCCCGGCCCGAGCGGCTCAAGGCCGGTGAGAAGCCCCCGCAGTTCGTGGTGTTCTCCTGGGACGGCGCGGGCGAGGACAGCCAGAAGCTGTTCTCGCACTTCCGCAAGGTCGCCAAGGAGAACCACGCGACCATGACGTACTTCCTCAGCGGCGTCTACATGCTGCCCGAGGAGAAGCGCGACCTCTACCGGCCTCCGCAGCACTCGCCCGGCAGCTCCGAGATCGGCTTCAACGACGAACAGGGCATCGCCGACACCGTCAAGCAGCTACGGCTGGCCTGGCTGGAGGGCAACGAGATCGGCACCCACTTCAACGGGCACTTCTGCGGCCCCGACGGCGGGGTCGGCGAGTGGTCGGTTGCCGAGTGGAAGAGCGAGATCGCCCAGGCCGAGCGGTTCGTGAAGACCTGGAAGACCAACACCGGCATGAAGGACGCCGCACCGCTGCCCTTCGACTACGACAAGGAGCTCGTCGGCGCCCGCACCCCCTGCCTGGAGGGGCAGAAGAACTTCGTGAAGGCGGCGAGCCAGCTGGGCTTCCGCTACGACACCAGTGGCGTCAACGACCAGGTGTGGCCCAAGAAGAGGGAAGGGCTGTGGGATCTGTCGATGCAGCTCGTGCCCTTCCCCGGCCACTCCTACGAGCAGTTGACCATGGACTACAACTTCATGGTCAACCAGTCCGGCACGTCGACCCAGGGTGACCCCGACAAGTACGAGTACTGGGGCGACCAGATGCGCGACGGGCTGCTCCAGGGCTTCAACCGCGCCTACAACGGCAACCGCGCACCGCTCGTCATCGGCAACCACTTCGAGTCCTGGAACGGCGGCACCTACATGCGCGCCATCGACGACGTCGTCGCGAACGTCTGCAACAAGCCCGACGTGCGCTGTGTCTCCTTCCGCCAGCTGGCCGACTGGCTGGACGCCCAGGACCCGCAGGTCCTGGCGAGGCTGCGGAGCCTGAACGTGGGTGAGGCCCCGCGGCAGGGCTGGGAGTCCTTCCTGTCCGGGCGCCCCGCACCGGCACCGAAGGGGGTGCCCGGGGCGCCGGCGGTCAGGCAGTAGACGCGGGGCCGGGGGCGGCCGCCCGTCATACGGGGGCGGCGACTCCCTCGCCGAGCACGAACCCGGGGTCGATCTGCGCGGCCAGGTCGGCCCCGGTGCGCTCGTTGCCCCACGACAGGGCGTTCTTCAGGTGGAAGTGGACCATCTGCCGGGTGTACCGCTCCCAGTCCCGCAGCTCGTACGTCGCGTCGGTGGCGGCCTTGAGGGCATGCAGGGCACGGGAGTTGGGGTTCTCCAGAAGGTCGAACCGGGGTGGGCGGCCCTTCTCCATGGCGCGCACCCAGTCCGAGTGCCCGACCGTGACCAGCAGGTCGTCCCCGACCTCCGAGTGCAGGAAGTCGATGTCCTCCTGCCCCTGCACCTTGTTGCCCACGACCTTGAGGGCGACGCCGAAGTCCCGGGCGTACTCCTTGTACTGGCGGTAGACGGAGACCCCCTTCCGGGTCGGCTCGGCGACGAGGAACGTGATGTCGAAGCGGGTGAACATGCCGGAGGCGAACGAGTCCGAACCCGCCGTCATGTCGACCACGACGTACTCGTCGGGGCCGTCGACGAGGTGGTTCAGGAACAGCTCCACCGCTCCCGTCTTGGAGTGGTAGCAGGAGACCCCCAGGTCGGCTTCCGTGAAGGGCCCGGTGACCATCAAACGGACGGCGCCGCCGTCGAGTTCCACCGGCCGCGCACAGGCGTCGTACACCGGGTTGGGCTCCCGCACCCGGACCAGCCGCGAGCCCTCGCCGGGCGGGGTGGTCTTGATCATCGTCGCGGCGGAGGCGATGCGCGGGTTGTGGCCGCGCAGGTAGTCCTTGATCAGGGAGAGTTGCTCGCCCATCGCGGGCAGCGCCTCCGCCTCCGTCTCGTCGAGGCCGAGCGCGGGGCCCAGGTGCTGGTTGATGTCGGCGTCGACGGCGACGACCGGTGCGCCGGCGGCCGCGAGATGGCGGATGAACAGGGAGGAGAGCGTGGTCTTGCCGCTGCCGCCCTTTCCGACGAAAGCAATTTTCATGTTCACGAAGAGTAGTCGAATGATAGCTGTGTGTGTCATGTGGAGTGAAGAAGACCACTCCTTCGTGGAGTCCCGGAGCGGGGTGCGTAGTGTCGTACTCATGAGTACGACAGGTGCGACCGCCGACCCGCTCGCCGCCCTGGGCGCGCTGCCCGGGGTGGCCGAGTCCGTGGAGTCCGTGCGCAAGGCCGTGGACCGGGTCTACGGGCACCGGATCATGCGGCGCCGCAGCAACGCCGTCACCTCGGAGGCCGCGCTGCGTGCCGCCCGGGGCAGCGCCGCGCTGTCCGGCGCCGACTGGGCGCTGGAGGAGGTGCGGCGGCGCTCCGACTTCGGTGCGGACGACGAGGCGCGCGTGGTGGGCGCGGCACTGCGGCTGACCGCGGAGGCGGGCCAACTGCTCTCCGTTTGGCGGCAGTCGCCGCTGCGGGTGCTGGCGCGGCTGCACCTGGTGGCGGCCGCGACGGCGGACGACGAGGTCGGCCGGCCGCGCCGGGCCGGCGAGGGCGTCGAGGAGCCGCTGGTGGAACTGCCGCTGCCCGATGCCGACGAGGTCTCGGGGCGCCTGGACGGGCTTGCCGAGCTGATCGTCGCGGGGGGCGAGGCGCCCGCGCTGGTGACGGCCGCCGTGGTGCACGGCGAACTGCTCGCGCTGCGGCCCTTCACCTCGTGCAACGGGCTGGTCGCGCGCGCGGCCGAGCGGATCGTGCTGATCGGCAGTGGCCTCGACCCCAAGGCGATCTGCCCCGCCGAGGTCGGCCACGCCGAACTGGGCCGCGTCGCCTACCTGGCGGCCCTGGACGGCTACGTCTCCGGAACCCCGGAAGGGATGGCGGCCTGGATCGCGCACTGCGGGCGCGCGGTGGAACTGGGCGTGCGCGAGTCGACGGCGGTGTGCGAGGCGCTGCAGCGCGGGGCCGCGTAGGCCCCGTCCGGGGAGGCGCGGGTCTCAGGGATCTCGGAAAAGGGTTGCGGCGGTACGAGTTCTCGTACCGCCGCTGGCATGTCCACCGGGTTACCAAGCGTCCTCGATATGTCGCCCATCAGGTCGGGTGCTTTGCCCGTCACCTGGTGCGGCTGGCCCGTAATCGACGGGTCGACGTCGCGTGGGTGCCCAGTGTTCATGCTCGGTCCGTGGGGCCGGATGCGTTTTAAAGGTGATCCTCTCGGATGTCCTTTGGTCTCGCGGGCCGCTAACCCTTTTGTACTGCAAGCCCGGAGCGAGCGGAAGTCCTGCCTGCAGTTCTTTACTTTTGGGTCCAAAGGCGCCCCAAAGGGGCGGAAGCGGGTCGACCGGTGAACGGGAGTGCCGGTGGCCGGTTCAGGCGACCGTGCTCCGGCGCCGGCTGGCGTACCAGACCAGGCCCGCGGTGGCGGCCGCCGCTCCTATGGCCGCCGCGGCGACCAGGGCGGGACGCGGGGGCGCGGAGATCCGCTGCTTGAGCCGTACCGGCCGGTGGAAGTCCAGGATCGGCCAGCCGCGGGCGAGGGCCTCGCGGCGCAGCGCGCGGTCCGGGTTCACGGCATGGGGATGACCGACGGCCTGGAGCATCGGCACGTCGGTCGCCGAGTCGCTGTAGGCGTAGCAGCGCTCGAGGTCGTACCCCTCGGAGGAGGCCAACTCCCGGATGGCGTCGGCCTTGGTCGGGCCGTACGCGTAGTACTCCACCTCGCCGGTGTAGCAGCCGTCGTCCCCGACGACCATGCGGGTGGCCACCACCCGGTCGGCGCCCAGGAGTTCGCCGATCGGCTCGACCACCTCGGCGCCCGAGGTGGAGACGATCACTACGTCCCGGCCGGCCCGGTGGTGCTCCTCGATGAGGGAGGCGGCCTCGTCGTAGATGATCGGGTCGATCAGGTCGTGCAGGGTCTCGGCGACGATCTCCTTGACCTGCTGGACGTTCCAGCCGCGGACGAGGCCGGACAGGTACGCCCGCGTGCGCTCCATCTGGTCGTGGTCCATACCGCCGACCAGGAACACGAACTGGGAGTACGCGGTGCGCAGCGCCGCCCTGCGGTTGATCAGGCCGCCTTGGTAGAACGACTTGCTGAAGGTGAGTGTGCTCGACTTCGCAATGACCGTCTTGTCCAGGTCAAAGAAGGCCGCTGTGCGGGGCAACGAGTGGTTTTCCACGACCCCGAGCATAGGCGCCCACCATTCGGCGTAAGGTGGGGCGTGTGGGTTTGCCTGAGAAGGCTCTCGGGTACACCATGGAAGTCACGGATCGTTCGCGACCGTGCTAACCCGGTCCGGCTCCTCCCCCCCCGAGTCGGCCGTGGAGACGACCCCCACTCTCCCCCCCGGTGGGGGTCGTCGCATGTCCGGGTGGGTTTTCCTCCTCTCTCGCGGGCCCTGAGGCCTTCGTCGGGCGGCTCCGGCCGCCCTTCTCGCATGTCCATGATTCATCACGCTCGGTAGCCGAAGCGCTGCGCTGTGGAAGCCGCGCAGACCCCCGGGACGGACCTCACCGGTATGGGCGACAGCGATATTCACAACCATCGAGTTGTCCACAGTTTCGGACCAAGATCCACACGATTTCCGGGTTCGCTGCACCGTGATTCCAGCGCGCTCCGGCGGCGGCGAGTTCATGGCCGGTTCCGTTTGTCGGGCGCCAATGGCCGGTTTCTGCCGGCCGTGCATATGGAGGCCGATCGCCGGTTCTCCGCACGTTTGGGAATCGCGTGGCCGCGGGGGCCATGCGGGAGAACGCAGCCAAGGGGGAAGCCCACGTGGCCAAAACCGTCACCCACGACCCGCCGTCCGCCGCCTCGGGACGGCCCGGACGCCCGATGATCGTCACCGAGGACGCCGAACTCCTCGACGACCTGCTGCGCCTGTGCGCGGCGGCCGGCGCCAAACCGGAGGTCCACCACCGCCCGCCGGAACACGGCGGCGGCTGGGAGTCCGCCCCGCTGGTCCTGGTCGGCGACGACGCCGCCCGGCGGGTGCGCGGGGCCGCGCGCCGGCGCGGGGTCGTCCTGGTCGGCCTCGACCAGGACGACCCCGATGTGTGGAAACGGGCCGTGGAGATCGGCGCGGACCACGTCCTGATGCTGCCCGACGGCGAGCAGTGGCTCGTGGACCGGATCGCCGACGTCGTCGAGGGCGTGGGCCGCCCGGCCCTCACCGTCGGTGTCATCGGCGGCCGGGGCGGGGCCGGTGCCTCCACGCTGGCCTGCGCGCTCGCCGTCACCTCCGCGCGGGAGGGACTGCGCACCCTGTTGGTGGACGCGGATCCGCTGGGCGGCGGAATCGACGTACTCCTCGGCGGCGAGACGGCCGAGGGCCTGCGCTGGCCCGCCTTCGCCGCCTCACGCGGCCGGCTCGGCAGCGGTGCCCTGGAGGAGTCGCTGCCCGAACTGCACTCGCTGCGGATCCTCAGCTGGGACCGCGGCGACTGCGTGGCGATCCCGCCGCCCGCCGTCCGCGCGGTGCTCGCGGCAGCCCGGCGGCGCGGCGGCACGGTCGTCGTCGACCTGCCGCGCCGCCTGGACGACGAGGTCGCCGAGGTCCTCACCCAGCTCGACCTCGCCGTCCTGGTGGTCCCCGCCGAACTCCGCGCGATCGCGGCGGCCGCACGGGTGGCGGCCACCGTCGGCATGGTCGTGCGCGATCTCAGGGTGGCGGTACGGGGGCCGTACGCGCCGGGGCTGGACGACCGCGAGGTGGCCCGCCTGCTCGGCCTGCCGCTGGCCGGCGAGGTACCCGACGAACCCGGCCTGTCCCGGCCGAACCGGAAACCGCCGGGCTCCGCGGCACGCGGCCCGCTGGGCCGCTTCTGCAAGGGCTTCTGGGAGCGCACGCTGGTCGAGGCCGGTGGTGTCGCATGAGGTCCGACGCCGCGGTGGATGACGGTCCGGCCCTGCTCGACGGGGTACGGCGCTGGCTCGCCGAGCGCGGCGCCGAACCGACACCCGCGCGGGTGGCACAGGCGCTGCGCGCCCAGGGGCGGGTCCTCGGTGACGCCGAAGTCCTCGGCGCGGCCGAGCGGTTGCGCTCCGAACTGGTCGGCAGCGGCCCCCTGGAACCCCTGCTCGCCGACCCCGCGGTCACCGACGTCCTGGTGACCGCCCCGGACCGGGTCTGGGTGGACCGCGGCGGCGGCCTGGAACTCACCCCGGTCGCCTTCCCGGACGCGGCGGCGGTACGACGCCTCGCGCAGCGGCTGGCCGCGGTGGCCGGCCGGCGCCTGGACGACGCGCGTCCCTGGGCGGACGCCCGGCTGCCCGACGGCACCCGCCTGCACGCGGTCCTGCCCCCGGTGGCCGTGGGCTGCACCTGCCTGTCGCTGCGGGTGGTCCGGTCCCGGGCGTTCACACTCGACGAACTGGCCGCGGCCGGGACCGTGCCGCCCGGCGGCGACCGGATCCTGCGGGCGCTCATCGCGGCCCGGCTCTCCTTCCTCGTCAGCGGCGGCACGGGCACCGGGAAGACGACCCTGCTGAGCGCCTTGCTCGGCCTGGTCGGACCGGGGGAGCGGATCGTGCTCGCCGAGGACTCGGCGGAGCTCAGGCCCGAACACCCGCATGTCGTACGGCTGGAGACCAGACCCGCCAACCAGGAGGGGGCCGGCCTGGTCACCCTGGAGGACCTGGTCCGGCAGGCCCTGCGGATGCGGCCCGACCGGCTCGTCGTCGGCGAGGTCCGCGGGCCCGAGGTGGTCCACCTGCTGGCCGCGCTCAACACCGGCCACGAGGGCGGCTGCGGCACCGTGCACGCCAACGCGGCCGCGGACGTACCGGCCCGCCTGGAGGCCCTCGGCACGGCGGCCGGGCTCGACCGGGCCGCCCTGCACAGCCAGCTGGCGGCCGCGCTGTCGGTGGTGCTGCACCTCGTAAGGGACCACGCGGGCCGGCGCCGGATCGCCGAGGTGCACGTTCTGGAGCGGGACCCCTCCGGGCTGGTGCGGACGGTACCGGCGCTGCGCTGGGACGCGGAGGCGTTCGCACGGGAGCGGGGGTGGGAGCGGCTGCGAGGGCTGCTCGGCGGTGATGAGGGCGCGCTGTGAGCTGTGAGCTCGAAGCGACGGCATGAGGGCTGGCGGGCTCGAAGCGACGGCATGAGGGCCTGTGAGCTCGAAGCGGCCGGCTGATGCCGGCCTGAAGTGACGCCAGTGATCCACGACGTGAAAGGGATGTGTCTGATGGGTGAGACGACGGCCGGTGCGGCCCTGGTGTGCGGTGGGGTCATGGCCTGGCTCCTGGCCGAGCGGCAGCGCGAGGTACGCCGGACGCGGCTGCTGCTCGCCGGCGGTGGGGTGGTGGCCACCGGGCCGCCCTCCTGGGAGCGGGCGCTCGCGGAACTGCGGCGGCTGCACGGCCGTTGGCGGAGTGAGTGGTGGGCCCTGGCCGCCGGTGTCGCGCTCGCGCTCCTCGCCGCCTCGGTCCTTCCGGTCCTCGCGGGAGCCGCCGGGGTGCCGGTGCTGCGCCGGGTACGGCTGGCCCGGCAGGCTCGGCGGACCCGGCAGACGCGCGCCGACGCGGTGATCGCGCTGTGCGGGGCGCTCGCCGGCGAGGTACGCGCGGGACGGCAGCCGGGTGAGGCCCTGCTGCGGGCCGCGCGGGACTCCGGTGGCCTCGGCGAGGCCCGCCCGACGGTGGTCGCGGCGGCCCGCTTCGGCGGGGACGTGCCGGGTGCTCTGGCGGTGGCGGCGCGGCAGCCCGGCGCCGACGGCCTGCTGGGGCTCGCGGCCTGCTGGCGGGTGGCCGTCGACCAGGGCGCCGGTCTCGCGGCCGGCCTCGACCGCCTGGACGCCGCCCTGCGCGCGGAACGGGACCAACGTGCCGATCTGCGAGCCCAGTTGTCGGGCGCCCGGGCCACCGCGGTGCTGCTCGCCGCCCTGCCCGCCCTCGGCCTGCTGCTCGGCTCGGCCATGGGCGCCGACCCGCTGCGGGTGCTGCTGCACACCGGCGCCGGCCTGGGCTGCCTGGCCGCCGGCGCGGTGTTCGAAGGCGCCGGGATGTGGTGGGCGACCCGGATCGTGCGGGGAGCTGAGGCGGCGTGAGCGCGGAGGCTGTCCACAGGCTGGGGGTGACGGTCGCGGTGCTGGCGGCCCTGGGCTGGTCGGCATGGTGGCTGGAGGGGGCCAGGCGCAGGCGCTGGACCCGGCGCAAGGTCGCCGGACTGCTTGGTCCGCAAAGGCCGGAGCGGGCACAGAGCCGCTCCGACGTCAGCGGTGCCGTCCGCAGGTGGCTGCCGGTCGTCGGTGCGGTGTGCGGCGGCTGGGCGCTGGTCGGCGGGGTACCCGGGGCGCTGCTGGGACTGGGGATCGCGGTGGGGCTGTGGCGGTGGCGAAGCCGGACCGGTGACGCAGGCCGGGCGGCCGAGGCGGAGGCGGCCGAGGCCGCTCGCCAACTCCCGCTCGCCGCCGACCTCCTGGCGGCCTGTATCGCCGCCGGGGCCGGTCCGGTGGTCGCCGCCCAGGCCGTCGGAGAGGCCCTCGGCGGACCCGTCGGGGAAGGGCTGGCGCGGGGCGCGGCGGAGGTGCGGCTGGGCGGTGAGCCGGCGGCTGCCTGGCGGCGGCTGGCCGCTCTGCCGGGTGCCGCCGCCCTGGCCCGGCTGCTGGAGCGCGCCGGTGAGTCCGGGCTGCCGGCGGCCGCACCCGTCGCCCGGCTCGCCTCGGACGCCCGCGCCGAATGGGCAAGAAACGCGACCGGGCGGGCGCGACGGGCGGCCGTGCTGATCTCGGCGCCGGTGGGGCTGTGCTTTCTGCCCGCGTTCATCGCGGTGGGCGTGCTCCCCGTGGTGATCGGACTCGCGGGCGGGGTGCTGCGAGGGGGTGGTGGGTGAAGGGCGAGACAACGGAGCCGCCGTCCGGAACTGACGTCAAGGTCAGGCGAGTTTGCGCGATTCGAGGAAGTTCACGCGAGTTCAAGGGAGTCGAGATGTACCAGAAAATGAGGATGCTGTTGCGCCGGGACGCGGGGATGGTCACGTCCGAGTACGCGATGGGGATCATCGCCGCCGTCGGGTTCGCGGCGGTCCTCTACGCGGTCGTGACGAGCGGGCAGGTCAGCGCGGAGCTCCAGGACATCGTGAAACGAGCCCTCAGTGCGCGGATGTGAGCGGGGGCGCGGGGCGGACCGGGGGTTCGTGACCGCGGAGGCGGCCGTGGTGCTGCCGGTGCTGGTGGCGTTCACGATGGCGCTGGTGTGGGGGCTGCTCGTGGTGGCCGCCCAGATCCGGTGCGTGGACGCCGCCCGCACCGGGGCGCGGGCCGCGGCGCGGCAGGACGCCGAGGACGCGGTGATCGCGGTGACGAAGGAGGCGGCGCCGGCCGGGGCGACGGTGACGGTCGGCCGGGAGGGGGACGAGGTACGGGTGACGGTGGTGGCGAGGCCGCCGGTGCTGGGTGTGCTGCCGTTCGAGGTGCGGGAGTCGGCGGTCGCGTTGCTGGAGGCGTCGTGAGGGGGCGGCGGGGTCTGGTTGCGCAGCTGCGGGCCGGTGGGGGCCGGCCGCGCCCACGCGGCGGAGCCGCAAAGGTCACAGCCCCGCGCCCCTTCAGGGCGCTGTCCAGCCGGTGGGCTGCGGATCGAGGGTCGGCCACCGTCTGGACCGTCGGGGCGATCGGCGTCCTCTGCGTGGTGTTCGGTGTCGTGCTCGGCCTCGGTCAGGCCGTCGTGGTCCGGCACCGCGCGGCCGGAGGCGCCGACATGGCCGCGCTCGCGGCGGCGGATCACTGGGCCGAGGGGACGGCGGCGGCCTGCGCCAAGGCCGACCGCGTGGCCCGGGCACAGGGGGCACGACTTACACGGTGCGTGCTCGTGGGGGACGTGTCGGATGTGTCGGCGGCGTCGGGAGCGGGGCCGTTCGCGGCCGAGGTCAGGGCCAGAGCGGGCCCCGGCTGCAACGCCGGAGCGGGCCCCGGCTGCGACGCGCCGCAAAGGGGCGCGAGGCTGGGACATCTGCGGCTCCGCCGCGTGGGCGCGACCGGCCCCCAGGCAGCGGTACGCACGCAAGCACCTGTTCCGGCTACTCCGGCGCCCCCCGCAGCAGCGCCGTGAGGAGTCGCACCGCCCCCCGCTTGTGCAACGGCTCGTTTCCGTTGCCGCACTTGGGGGACTGGATGCAGGACGGGCACCCGGCGTCGCACTCGCACGCGGCGATCGCCTCCCGGGTGGCCGTCAGCCAGGTGCGGGCCGTGTGGAAGGCGCGTTCCGCGAAGCCGGCGCCGCCGGGGTGGCCGTCGTAGACGAAGACCGTGGGCAGGAGCGTGTCGGGGTGCAGCGGGATCGACACGCCGCCGATGTCCCAGCGGTCGCAGGTCGCGAAGAGCGGGAGCAGGCCGATGGAGGCGTGTTCGGCGGCGTGCAGGGCGCCGCCGAGGATCTCCGGGTTGATCCGGGCCTCGTCGAGCTGGTCCTCGGTGACGGTCCACCACACCGCGCGGGTGCGCAGCGTACGGGGAGGGAGGTCGAGTTTCGTCTCGCCCAGGACCTCGCCGGTGATGAGCCGGCGGCGCAGGAAGGAGACCACCTGGTTGGTGACCTCGACGGAGCCGTAGCAGAGGCGGCCGTCGCCCCAGGGGACCTCGGTGTCCGTCTCCAGGACGGAGATGGCCGTGGTGTCGCGGGCGACCGTGGAGTACGGCGGCTCGGCCTGTTCGACGAGGGCCACCGAGTCCTCCAGGTCGAGGGACCGCACGAGGTAGGTGCGGCCCTGGTGGAGGTGGACCGCGCCCTCGTGGACCGTGGAGTGGGCGGCGCTCGCGTCCACCGTGCCGAGCAGGCGCCCCGTGCCCGCCTCGACGACCTGCACCGGGCGGCCGCCTTCGCCCCGGATGTCCGTCAGGTCGGCGGCCCGCTCCCGGCGGGTCCAGTGCCAGGCCCTGGTCCGGCGGCGCAGCAGCTTCGCGGCCTCCAGCTGCGGCAGCAGCTCCTTGCAGGCGGGGCCGAAGAGGCCCAGGTCGTCGTCGGTGAGGGGGAGCTCGGCCGCGGCGGCGCACAGGTGCGGGGCGAGGACGTACGGGTTGTCGGGGTCGAGGACGGTGGATTCCACCGGCTGGTCGAACAGCGCCTCGGGATGGTGGACGAGGAAGGTGTCCAGCGGGTCGTCGCGGGCGACCAGGACGGCGAGGGCGCCCTGCCCGGCGCGGCCCGCCCGGCCCGCCTGCTGCCACACAGAGGCCCTCGTACCCGGATACCCGGCGATCAGTACGGCGTCCAGCCCGGAGACGTCCACACCCAGCTCCAGGGCCGTCGTGGCGGCAAGTCCGAGGAGTTCCCCGGAGTGCAGCGCGCGTTCCAGGGCGCGCCGCTCCTCGGGGAGGTAGCCGCCGCGATAGGCCGCGACACGCCGGGCCAGGGAACGGTCCACCTCGGCCAGCCGTTCCTGGGTGATGACGGAGATCAGCTCCGCGCCGCGTCTGGAGCGCACGAAGGCGACCGAGCGCACGCCCTGCACGGCGAGGTCGGTGAGCAGGTCGGCGGTCTCGGCGGTGGCGGTACGGCGGACGGGGGCGCCCTTCTCGCCGTGCAGCTCGGTCAGCGGCGGCTCCCACAGGGCGAAGACCAGCTCGCCGCGCGGGGAGGCGTCGTCGGCGATCTCCACGACCGGCAGGCCGGTGAGGCGACCGGCGGCCACGGCGGGCTCGGCGGCGGTGGCCGAGGCCAGCAGGAAGACCGGGGAGGCACCGTAGCGGGCGCACAGGCGGCGCAGCCGGCGCAGCACCTGGGCGACGTGCGAGCCGAAGACGCCCCGGTAGGTGTGGCACTCGTCGACGACGACGTACTTCAGCGACTTCAGGAAGGAGGACCAGCGGGCGTGCCCGGGCAGGATGCCGCGGTGCAGCATGTCCGGGTTGGTGAGCACGTAGTTCGCGTACTGGCGGATCCACTCCCGTTCCTCGTACGGGGTGTCGCCGTCGTACACGGCCGGCCGCACGGCCGGGCCCAGCGGTTGTGAAAGTTCCTTCACGGAACGGCACTGGTCCGCTGCCAGCGCCTTGGTGGGCGCCAGGTAGAGGGCGGTGGCGCCGCGGCCGTTGGCGGCCTCGGATCCGTCCAGGAGGGTGGACAGCACCGGTACGAGATAGGCCAGGGACTTGCCGGAGGCGGTGCCGGTGGCGACCACCACCGAGTCGCCGTCCAGGGCGTGCTCGGCGGCCAGGGCCTGGTGTTCCCAGGGGTGCTCGATGCCGCACGCCCGCACGGCCGCGACGACCTCCGAACGAATCCGGTCAGGCCAGACGGCATGCCGGCCCGCACGCGGGGGCAAGTGCTCCGTATGAGTGATGCGCGAAGCCCGGCTCGGCCCGGAGGCGAGCCGGTCCAGGACCGTGCCCGGAGAGAACCCGGACGCGGCCGGAACCGGCGGTCGATCGGATCGGTGATTTATGGCCATCGGGACCGAGTGTGTCACTGGCATGACGGACAATGGGGCCAAGGCGTCGTGCACGCCTGCCGGTAAGTGATTGAATGCCATCGCGGCTGGCGAACCGTCCCGGGGGCCGCAAGACGAGTCCCGAGGGGCGACCGCTCGATAGCAAGGTGCTGGAGGATCCGTGGACCTGTCCCTGTCGACCCGTACAGTCGGCGATCGTACGGTCGTCGAGGTCGGTGGCGAAATCGACGTATATACCGCGCCCAAGCTGCGCGAGCAGCTGGTCGAGCTGGTGAACGACGGGAATTTCCACCTCGTCGTCGACATGGAGGGCGTGGACTTCCTCGACTCCACCGGGCTCGGCGTACTGGTCGGCGGCCTGAAGCGGGTGCGTGCCCATGAGGGTTCGCTGCGCCTGGTGTGCAACCAGGAGCGCATTCTGAAGATCTTCCGTATCACCGGCCTCACCAAGGTGTTCCCGATCCACACCTCGGTCGAGGAAGCGGTGGCGGCCACCGACTGACCCCGGGCCGGCCGACGTACTCCGGACCTCCATCGGTCCGTGACGTCCGGCCGGCCGGCCCTCGGCACGGGCTCGTACGCGTCGTACGGGCGCTCGTGCCGCCCCCGCCCGTTCGGGCCCGCGTGCCCGTGCCGGCAGCCGTTCACGGGCCGCACCGCCCGTGGCGGACGCAATTCATCGGGGGCCCGGGTTCTTCGGCGGCCCGGCCCCCATCGCACGCCCGTAGTTCCGAGGGGGACGTATGGCCACCGTTGAACTCCGCTTCAGCGCGCTGCCCGAGCACGTCCGCACCGCCCGACTGGTGGCGGCGGCGGTGGCTCGCAGGGCCGGAGTGGACGAGGCCGTCCTGGACGAGGTCCGGCTGGCCGTCGGCGAGGCCTGTTCCCGTGCCGTGGGTCTGCACCGGACCGCCGGCATCGCCGAGCCGGTGCGGGTGGCGCTGATCGAAGAGGAGAAACAGTTCTCCATCGAGGTCGGCGACGAGGCACCCCGTTCCGTTCCCGGTGACCGGGCGTCCGCAGGCGCGGCGGACACCGACGTGGAGGCCGAGGAGGACGAGATGGGCCTCGCGGTCATCAGCGGCCTCGTCGACGACGTGGAGGTCACCGCCGGGGAGCACGGCGGGCTGATCCGCATGACCTGGCCGACGACCCCGCCCGGGGTCGCGCTCACCTAGCGTCATCCCGACTCTGTGCCGAAGGGCCCTACCGAGTAGGGCCCTTCGGCATGTGCGCGTCGCCCACCGCCGGTCCTACAGTGATCTCGTCCGAATGGATTTAGTGAATTCCTTCACGATCAAACGGGTGATAATTTGATCAAGTAAACGCCGTCGTCAATGCTTTTAGGGCATTACCGCTTTCGGGTTCGTCGGCGTGACCTCGATCATTTGCTGAAGAGGCACGAGAAGGCCAATTCCGTTTACCGTCCCCTGTTTAGATCACTCGCGGGTACCTAGAATCCGTCCACATCTTGAGCTCAGCCCAAGCGTCAAGGAGGACGAATGGCGGGGCTTTCTACCCCTCATCAGTTTGGCCACCCCACAACCATCGCGGCCGCAGTCCTGACCGACGACAACCGGGTCCTGGTGGCGGTCATCGCCGCCGTGGCGCTGGCCGCGCTCGTGGTCGCGTGGATCCTGGTGCGCCAGGTGCTCGCGGCGGGCGAGGGCACCGACAGCATGAAGAAGATCGCGGCGGCGGTCCAGGAAGGCGCGAACGCCTATCTGGCCCGGCAGCTGCGCACCCTCGGCGTATTCGCCGTCGTGGTGTTCTTCCTGCTCATGCTGCTGCCCGCGGACGACTGGAATCAGCGCGCCGGACGGTCGATCTTCTTCCTGATCGGCGCGGCGTTCTCGGCGGCCACCGGCTATATCGGCATGTGGCTCGCCGTACGCAGCAATGTGCGCGTCGCCGCGGCGGCCCGCGAGGCCACTCCGGCGGAAGGCGAACCGGAAAAGGATCTCACCGCCGTCTCGCACAAAGCCATGAAGATCGCTTTCCGCACGGGCGGCGTCGTCGGCATGTTCACGGTGGGGCTCGGCCTGCTCGGCGCCTCCTGCGTGGTGCTGGTCTACGCGGCCGACGCGCCGAAGGTGCTCGAAGGCTTCGGCCTCGGTGCCGCCCTGATCGCCATGTTCATGCGTGTCGGCGGCGGCATCTTCACCAAGGCCGCCGACGTCGGCGCCGACCTGGTCGGCAAGGTCGAACAGGGCATTCCGGAGGACGACCCGCGCAATGCCGCGACCATCGCCGACAACGTGGGCGACAACGTCGGCGACTGCGCGGGCATGGCGGCCGACCTCTTCGAGTCGTACGCCGTGACCCTGGTCGCCGCGCTGATCCTCGGCAAGGCTGCCTTCGGCAACTCCGGACTGGCCTTCCCGCTCCTGGTGCCGGCCATCGGCGTGCTCACCGCGATGATCGGCATCTTCGCGGTCGCCCCGCGCCGCAGCGACCGCAGCGGCATGAGCGCCATCAACCGCGGGTTCTTCATCTCCGCGATGATCTCGCTGGTGCTGGTCGCGGTCGCGGTCTTCGTCTACCTGCCGGGGAAGTACTCCGACCTCAACGGCGTCACGGACGCGGCCATCAGGGCCAAGGACGGCGATCCGCGGATCCTCGCGCTCGTCGCGGTCGCCATCGGCATCCTGCTCGCGGCCGTCATCCAGCAACTGACCGGCTACTTCACCGAGACCAACCGGCGTCCGGTCATGGACATCGGCAAGTCCTCGCTCACCGGCCCGGCCACCGTCGTCCTCGCCGGTATCTCGGTCGGCCTCGAATCGGCCGTCTACACCGCCCTGCTGATCGGCCTCGGCGTCTACGGCGCGTTCCTGCTGGGCGGTACGTCGATCATGCTCGCACTGTTCGCGGTGGCGCTGGCCGGCACCGGCCTGCTCACCACGGTCGGCGTCATCGTCGCCATGGACACCTTCGGGCCGGTCTCCGACAACGCCCAGGGCATCGCCGAGATGTCCGGCGACGTCGAGGGCGCGGGCGCGCAGGTGCTCACCAACCTGGACGCCGTCGGCAACACCACCAAGGCCATCACCAAGGGCATCGCCATCGCCACCGCCGTCCTCGCGGCGTCGGCGCTCTTCGGGTCGTACCGGGACGCGATCACCACGAACGTGCAGGACGTGGGCGCGAAACTGACCGGCGCGGGCGCGCCGTTGACCCTGTCCATGGACATCTCGCAGCCGAACAACCTCGTCGGCCTCATCGCCGGCGCGGCGGTCGTCTTCCTCTTCTCCGGGCTCGCCATCAACGCCGTGTCGCGTTCGGCGGGTTCGGTGGTCTTCGAGGTGCGGCGGCAGTTCCGCGAGCACCCCGGGATCATGGACTACACGGAGACGCCCGAGTACGGCAAGGTCGTCGACATCTGCACCAAGGACGCCCTGCGGGAGCTGGCCACGCCGGGACTGCTCGCCGTGATGGCGCCCATCTTCATCGGGTTCACGCTCGGTGTCGGCGCCCTCGGCTCCTACCTCGCGGGCGCGATCGGCGCGGGCACCCTGATGGCCGTCTTCCTGGCCAACTCCGGTGGTGCCTGGGACAACGCCAAGAAACTCGTCGAGGACGGTCACTACGGCGGCAAGGGCAGCGAGGCCCACGCGGCCACGGTCATCGGCGACACGGTCGGCGACCCCTTCAAGGACACCGCGGGCCCCGCGATCAACCCGCTGCTCAAGGTCATGAACCTGGTCTCCCTGCTCATCGCGCCCGCGGTGATCAAGTTCTCCTACGGGCAGGACAAGAGCATCGGCATCCGGATCCTGATCGCGGTCTTCGCGCTGATCGTGATCGTCGGCGCGGTGTACGTCTCCAAGCGGCGCGGAATCGCCGTCGGCGACGACGAGGACAGTGCCGAACACGTGGCCAAGTCGGCGGATCCCGCGGTGGTTCCGTAGGCGGTCTTACGGCACCCACCGGGGCCCTTGCGAGGGGAACCGGTCAACGAGCGGGCGGATGGCGTGTGCTGACACGCCGTCCGCCCGTTTCGCGTGCCCGGGCAGCCCGCCTCCGTACGGCGCGCGCTCGCCGCGTTCCGTGCGCCGGAGTGCGTCCGGGGCCAGGATGTGCGCGTCGTCTCGTCGTGAGCCTTCTCTCCCTGGTGCAAATTTCCCTAAAAGCATACTTAGTGGGTGCTCTCCATGGGGGTGCTGTCCGTCCGCCGTGTAGATTCCGGGGGCCGAGAGCCATGGAAGGGACCGATCCGGTGAACAAGAAGCTCGCGGCCGCACTGTCCAGCGGTGCGGTACTGGTGGTGGCGCTGTCCGGGTGCAGCAGCAACAAGGGCACCGACCCGAAGCTGATCGCCTGGGCCAAGACCGTGTGCGACGCGGTCCCGGCGCAGGACGCGAAGATCAAGGCGGCGAACGAGGCGATCTCCACGGCGGTCTCGGACACCACGAGCTCGCCCGCGACCATCCAGAAGACCGATTCCAAGGCCTTCCAGGACATGTCCGACGCCTACAAGGCGCTCGCCTCCGCCATCAGCGGCGCCGGCGCGCCCCCCGGGGTCGACGAGGGCGCCAAGCGCCAGCAGAACGTCGTCACGACCCTCAACAGCCTCTCCGCGTCGTACGCCGACCTGAAGAAGAAGGTCGACGCGCTCGACACCAAGGACCAGGCCAAGTTCGCCTCCGGTCTGCAGGACATCGCCTCCCAGACGACGCAGCTGGAGACGCAGAGCAAGAGCGGTACCGCGGCGCTGAACGCCCTGGAGCAGGGCGAGGTCAAGGACGCGATCGCCGAACAGGCCAGCTGCAAGAAGGTCTCCGCGTCTACGTCCTCGGCGGCGTCGTCTCCGGCGTCGGCGCCGGCATCGTCTGCGACGGCGTCTCCGAAGTCCTCGACCGCGGGCTGAGGTCCTCGACCGCTGAAGTCCTCGACCGCGGGCCGAGGCGGGAGCGAGCGTCACGGGCTGCGGCTGAGGGCGGGCTGTGGCTGGGGCTCTGTGGGTGGGGCTGCGGCGGGGCCGGGCGTCGTGGGCCGGGGCGCGGGCGGCGGTGTGCTGAGCCCCGCCGGCCGAGGCCGCGTGCCGAGCGGGGTTCGGCGGTCCGCTGCCGTGCGCCGTGCGGGGTTCGGCGGCCCGCGGCCGTGTGCTGAGCCCGCGGGCGGGCGGGTGCGCGGGACACAATGGAGGGCGTGACTGACTCCGGCCTCACCACCCTGCCCGCCTCCGACCGCCCCGACGTCGCCGCCCGGCTGCGCACCGCCCTGCTGGGCGCCTCCTTCACCGCCGACGGGCTGCTCGACCTGCTCGGCGCCCCCGCGTACGCGGCGCTGGCCCGCAGCGAGACGGTGCCCGCGCTCCGCGCGACCCGCGGGGACACGCCCCTGGAGACGCTCGTCCGGCTGTTCCTGCTCCAGCAACCCGTGCCGCACGCGCGCGTGGCGGACTTCCTGCCCGTGGACGACCTCCTGGACAGCGGCTGGCTGACCGGTGTGGGCGGCGACGAGGTCGCGGCCACCGTGGACGTACGGCCGTACGGCGGGCCGGACGGCGAGGACTGGTTCATCGTGTCCGACCTCGGGTGTGCCGTCGGCGGCGCCGGGGGCATCGGCCAGCGGCACGAGGGGGTCGTCCTCGGGGTCGGCGGGGCGTCCACGACCCTCGCCGGCATCACCGTCCGTACGCCCGTCGCCGCCGCCCTCGACCTCGGTACCGGCTCCGGGATCCAGGCCCTGCACGCCGCCCGGCACGCCACGCGCGTGACGGCGACCGACCTCAACCCGCGCGCGCTGCACATCACGGCGCTCACGCTGGCGCTCTCCGGCGCACCGGCGGCCGACCTGCGCGAGGGCTCGCTCTTCGAGCCGGTCAGGGACGGGGAGACGTTCGACCTGATCGTCTCCAACCCGCCGTTCGTGATCTCACCGGGCGCCCGGCTGACGTACCGGGACGGCGGGATGAGCGGGGACGATCTGTGCCGCTCGCTCGTTCAACAGGCCGGGGAGCGGCTGACCGAGGGCGGGTTCGCGCAGTTCCTCGCCAACTGGCAGCACGTCGCGGGGGAGGACTGGCAGGACAGGGTGAGGTCCTGGGTGCCGCGCGGCTGCGACGCGTGGATCGTGCAGCGCGAGGTGCAGGACGTCAACCAGTACGCCGAGCTGTGGCTCAGGGACTCCGGCGACCACCGCGGGGACCCGGCCGAGTACCAGGCGCGGTACGACGCGTGGCTCGACGAGTTCGAGACGCGCAAGGTGAAGGGGGTGGGATTCGGCTGGATCACGCTGCGGAAGACGGACGCCGCCGTGCCCTCGGTCACCGTGGAGGAGTGGCCGCATCCGATCGAACAGCCGCTCGGTGAGGCGATCCGTGCCCACTTCGACCGTCTCGACTACCTCCGTGACCACGACGACGCGGATCTCCTCGAAGGCCGCTTCAGGCTGGCCGTCGAGGTGGTCCAGGAGCAGGTCGGGCTGCCCGGCGCCGAGGACCCGGAGCACGTGGTGCTGCGCCAGCACCGCGGGATGCGCCGCGCGACCAAGGTGGACACGGTGGGCGCCGGATTCGCAGGGGTGTGCGACGGCACGCTGAGCGCGGGGCGGATTCTCGACGCCATCGCGCAACTGATGGGCGAGGACCCGGTGTTGCTGCGCGACCGCACCCCGGCGCAGATCCGGCTGCTGGTGGAGCAAGGGTTCCTGGAGCCGGCGGTCTGACGGACCGGAAGGCATGCCTGGCGGGCCCGCGTGAGGGCGGGCCGGCGCACCCGCGGGAAGGCCGGCCGGACAAGCCGGAAAGGCCCGCCGGCAACGCCGGGGGAGCCTGTCGGGCGCGCCGGGAGAAAAGCCGGGAGAAAAAAGGCCGGAAAATCTGGCCGGAACGTTCGCCCCGTGGCCCGTCGCGGGCCCCTCGCTGTTCGTCACCGGTCCACGGCCGGTGCGCCACTAGGCCATCGATCTGATGTTCGAGAGTCTTACGGTCGCTCGTTCACCCGGATTTCGCCCCTCGGCCGCCCGTCCGCCGCCCGTGCGTGCCAGTCTCCGGGCGCTGGGCAGTCACGGGCGGCAGGGAAGGGGTGCGCGGGCCATGGAGAGCGGACCGGCGATCTTCGCAGGGGTGGTGTTCGCCCTGTTCGGGGGCGCGCTGCTGGTGTGGACCGGCATCCGGCTCCGGCGTGGTGAACCCGTCGCCCAGGGTGTGAGTCAGGTCGCATCCGCGACCCTCGCGGGCGTCGCCGCGATGATCTCCCTGAGCCTCGGGGCGTACTGCCTGACCCGCCCCTGAAGGCGGCCTTCCGGTAATCGGAGCGTCACGCTCCGGACCGGGTCCGAAGGACGACCGGGGACTCCGGGCGGCAGGAATGGCGGTAGTCGGGTTACCGTTCGAGTGGCCGTTGTGAGCTTTTCCCGTTTGACACGGGGGCGGGATGTACCGTCACACTCCGCAGCGTCACCAAGTGAGCGGGCGCCCCTGCCCGTGCCACGACCCCGGGAGCAAGGCCTGGGGAGGCCCCAGCGTCGACCGGAGAGAAGAGCGAAGTTGTCCCCGACCAGCGAGACCGCACAGGGCGGCCGCCGACTCGTCATCGTCGAGTCGCCCGCCAAGGCGAAGACGATCAAGGGCTATCTGGGCCCCGGATACGTCGTCGAGGCGAGCGTCGGGCACATCCGTGACCTTCCCAACGGCGCCGCGGAGGTGCCCGAGAAGTACACCGGCGAGGTCCGCCGCCTCGGCGTGGACGTCGAGCACGACTTCGAACCGATCTATGTGGTCAACGCGGACAAGCGGGCCCAGGTCAAGAAGCTCAAGGACCTGCTGAAGGACTCCGACGAGCTCTACCTCGCCACCGATGAGGACCGCGAGGGCGAGGCGATCGCCTGGCACCTCCAGGAGGTGCTCAAGCCCAAGGTCCCGGTCAAGCGGATGGTCTTCCACGAGATCACCAAGTCCGCGATCCAGGCCGCCGTGGCCAACCCGCGCCAGCTCAACCAGAAGCTCGTCGACGCCCAGGAGACCCGCCGCATCCTCGACCGCCTCTACGGCTACGAGGTCTCGCCGGTCCTGTGGAAGAAGGTCATGCCGCGCCTGTCGGCCGGCCGTGTCCAGTCCGTGGCGACCCGCCTCGTGGTGGAGCGGGAACGCGAGCGCATCGCGTTCCGTTCCGCGGAGTACTGGGATCTGACGGGCACCTTCGCGACCGGCCGCGCGGGCGATCCGTCGGACCCGTCGTCGCTGGTGGCCCGCCTGCAGGCCGTCGACGGGAGGCGCGTCGCCCAGGGCCGTGACTTCGACTCGCTCGGCCGTCCCAAGACCGCGAACACCCTCCACCTCGACGAGGCGAACGCCCGCGCCCTCGCCGCCGCCCTGGAGAACACCCGGTTCTCGGTCCGCTCGGTCGAGTCCAAGCCGTACCGCCGCTCTCCGTACGCCCCGTTCCGTACGACGACCCTCCAGCAGGAGGCCTCGCGCAAGCTCGGCTTCGGCGCGAAGGCCACCATGCAGGTGGCCCAGAAGCTGTACGAGAACGGCTACATCACGTACATGCGTACGGACTCCACGACGCTGAGCGACACCGCGATCGCGGCCGCCCGCGCCCAGGTCACGCAGCTGTACGGCGCCGACTACCTGCCCTCAGCCCCGCGGACGTACGCCGCGAAGGTCAAGAACGCGCAGGAGGCGCACGAGGCGATCCGCCCCTCGGGTGATCGTTTCCGCACCCCCGCCGAGACCGGCCTGACCGGCGACCAGTTCAAGCTCTACGAACTGATCTGGAAGCGGACCGTCGCCTCCCAGATGAAGGACGCGACCGGCAACAGCGTGACCGTCAAGATCGGTGGCACCGCCGCCGACGGCCGGGACGTCGAGTTCAGCGCCTCCGGCAAGACGATCACCTTCCACGGCTTCCTCAAGGCCTACGTCGAGGGTGCCGACGACCCGAACGCCGAGCTGGACGACCGCGAGCGCCGGCTACCCCAGGTCGGCGAGGGCGACGCGCTCAGCGCCGAGGAGATCACGGTCGACGGGCACGCCACCAAGCCCCCGGCCCGCTACACCGAGGCCTCGCTGGTCAAGGAGCTGGAAGAGCGCGAGATCGGCCGTCCGTCGACGTACGCGTCGATCATCGGCACGATCCTCGACCGGGGTTACGTGTTCAAGAAGGGGACGGCCCTGGTGCCCTCCTTCCTGAGCTTCGCCGTGGTCAACCTGCTGGAGAAGCACTTCGGCCGACTGGTCGACTACGACTTCACCGCCAGGATGGAGGACGACCTCGACCGCATCGCCGCCGGTCAGGCCCAGGCGGTGCCGTGGCTGAAGCGCTTCTACTTCGGCGAGGGCGGCGAGGGCACGGCCACCGGTGGCGCGGCCGACGCCGGCAACGGCGACGGGGACCACCTCGGCGGCCTCAAGGAACTGGTGACCGACCTGGGCGCGATCGACGCGCGCGAGGTGTCGTCGTTCCCGGTGGGCAACGGCATCGTGCTGCGGGTCGGCCGCTACGGCCCGTACATCGAGCGCGGCGAGAAGGACTCCGAGGGCCACCAGCGGGCGGACGTGCCGGAGGACCTGGCTCCCGACGAGCTATCCGTCGAGCTCGCGGAGGAGCTGCTCGCCAAGCCGAGCGGCGACTTCGAGCTGGGCGTCGACCCGCGGACCGGCCACCAGATCATCGCCCGTGACGGCCGCTACGGCCCCTACGTCACCGAGGTGCTGCCCGAGGGCACCCCGAAGACCGGCAAGAACGCGGTCAAGCCGCGCACGGCCTCGCTCTTCAAGTCCATGTCCCTGGACACGGTCACGCTGGATGACGCGCTCAGGCTGATGTCGCTGCCGCGCGTCGTCGGCACCGACGCCGAGGGCCAGGAGATCACCGCGCAGAACGGGCGCTACGGGCCGTACCTGAAGAAGGGCACGGACTCGCGCTCGCTCACCTCCGAGGACCAGCTCTTCACGATCACCCTCGAAGAGGCGCTGCAGATCTACTCCCAGCCCAAGCAGCGCGGCCGGGCCGCCGCCAAGCCGCCGCTGAAGGAGCTGGGCACCGACCCGGTCAGCGAGAAGCCGGTCGTGGTCAAGGACGGCCGCTTCGGGCCGTACGTCACCGACGGGGAGACCAACGCGACGCTGCGCTCCGGTGACAGCGTCGAGACCATCACCCCGGAGCGCGGCTACGAGCTGCTCGCCGAGAAGCGGGCCAAGGCGCCCGCCAAGAAGACGGCGAAGAAGGCGCCCGCGAAGAAGACGGCGGCCGCCAAGAAGGCCGCGCCGGCGAAGAAGACGGCGGCCAAGAAGACCGCCGCGAAGAAGACGACGACCACGGCGACCACGGCGAAGACGGCGGCCAAGAAGGCGACGGCCTCCCGGAGGGCGACCGCGGAGGACTGATCGCGGAGGTCTGACCGCGGAGGTCTGACCGCGAAGTACTGGCCGCGGAGGTCTGATCGCAGAACCGATCGCAGGACCGATCGCAGGACCGATCGCAGAACCGATCGCAGAACCGATCGCAGAACCGATCGCAGGACCGATCGGAGGGCTGAGACGCCCTCAGGTCCTCACATCGGCTTCGCATTGTGCACGTCCCGGCATCAACTTGGTGTCGGGGCGGGTGTACCTGTGGACGGTCGCGACAGGCTGTCCTTGGCTGCCGATAGGCTGAAAGCATGACGCGAGCCGAGCAGCCAACGGCCCCCCAGACAGAACCTGACGACGCGCTGGTAGCGGATTCCCGCGAGCGCGCCGTCCGCTCTCTGCTGCGCCGACCAGAGCTGAGGCGCTTGTGGAGCGCCCAGCTTGTGAGCGGAATCGGCGACAGCCTGGCGTTGCTGGTGCTTGTCGTGCTCACGCTCCAGGCGGCCGTCGCTCAGGGCTCCTTCGGCGGCGGCTACCGCGGCGCGGCGCTCGCGGTGACGATCGTCTTCGGGGTGCGCGTTCTCGCCACCCTGCTCTTCGGCGCCGTCCTGCTGGGCCCGCTCACCGCGCTGACCGCGCAGGACGGCCCGCTCGACCGCCGCTGGACCATGGTCGGCACCGACGGCCTGCGCACCGTCCTGCTGATCATCGCGCCGCTGTGGATCGACTGGACGCCGGCGAACGCCCTGACGCTCGTCCTGGTGACGGCCTTCGTCACCGGAGTCGCCGAGCGCCTGTGGACCGTCTGCCGGGAGAGCGCGGCCCCCGCGCTGCTGCCCGCCCCGCCCCCGGAGGGCGCGACGGTACGACCGCTGCCCGACCACCTGGACGCCCTGCGCCGTCTGTCGCTGCGCACGACGTTCCTGGCGATCCCGCTCGCGGCCGCCGCCCTGGTCCTCGCGTCGCTGATCAACAACCTGCTGGGCACCGGCATCGCCTGGTTCGCCCAGCACCAGGCGGCCCTCGGGTCGTACGTGGCCGCGGGCCTGTTCGCCGCGTCCCTCTCGGTGCTGGTCTACCTGGACGTGCCCGGCACCCGTACCCCGCGCGCGCGGTCGCCGCTGGAGGGCCTGCGCCGCCCCAGGACCGCCGCCGGCACCGACACCGGCCGCACCGGCGCCATCCCGCTCCTGGTACTGGCCTGCGCCGCCGTCGCCGGGGCGATCTCCGCCGCGGTCGCCGTCTCCGTGCTGCACGCCAGGGACCTGGGCGGCGGCCCGGTGCTCTACGGCCTGCTGGTGCTCGCCCTGACCGGCGGGGTCGCCGTCGGCATCCGTACGGCGCCCTCGCTGCTGCCGACGCTCTCCCGCCGTCGCCTGCTGTTCCTGGCGATCGCCTTCACCGGCATCGCGCTGCTCGCCGCGGGCCTGGTCCCGGACGTCACCTCCGTCCTGCTGATCGTCGCGCTGGCCGGCATCGGCGCGGGCGTGGCCGCCAACACCGGGCACACGCTGCTCGACCAGGAGACCGAGGACTTCCGCCGGGCGCGGACGACCGAGCACCTGCACGCGGTGGTCCGGGTCGCCATAGCGCTCGGCGCGCTGATCGCCCCCCTGGTGGCCGCGCTGATCGGACCGCACCGGCTGGAGAACGGCAAGTTCGTGTTCGCGCACGGCGGCGCCGCCTTCACGCTGATGCTGGTCGGCGCGCTGCTGCTGCCGGTGGCCGCCCTGGTGCTCGCCAAGGTCGACGACCGCTCGGGCGTACCGCTCCGCCACGACCTGCGGGACGCGGTGCTCGGCGGCGACGACCCGGCGCAGGTACCTACGGCCGACGGTTTCTTCATCGCCCTGGAGGGCGGCGACGGCGCCGGTAAGTCCACCCAGGCCGAGGCCCTCGCGGAGTGGATCCGCGCCAAGGGCCACGAGGTCGTCCTCACCCGCGAGCCGGGCGCCACCCCGGTCGGCAAGCGGCTGCGCTCGATCCTCCTGGACGTCTCGTCCGCCGGCCTGTCGCACCGCGCGGAGGCGCTGCTGTACGCCGCCGACCGCGCGGAGCACGTCGACACCGTCGTCCGGCCCGCCCTGGAGCGTGGCGCGGTCGTCATCTCCGACCGGTACATCGACTCCTCCGTCGCCTACCAGGGCGCGGGCCGGGACCTGTCCCCGACCGAGGTCGCCCGCATCAACCGGTGGGCGACCGCCGGGCTCGTCCCGCATCTGACCGTCCTGCTGGATGTGGAGCCGGAGACGGCCCGCGAGCGGTTCACCGAGGCGCCCGACCGGCTGGAGTCCGAGCCCGCCGAGTTCCACGCGCGCGTGCGGGCCGGTTTCCTGACGCTGGCCGCCTCCGACCCCGGCCGCTACCTGGTGGTCGACGCAGGCCAGGAGCCCGAGTCGGTCACCACCGTCATCCGGGCCCGGCTCGACACCGTGCTGCCGCTGTCCGAGGCCGAGGTCAAGGCCGCCGAGGAGGCGCGCAGGAAGGCCGAGGAGGAGGCCCGCCGCAAGGCGGAGGAAGAGGCGGCCCGCAAGGCCGAGGAGGAGCGCCTGGAGCGCGAGCGGCAGGAGCAGCTCGCCAAGCTGCGCGCCGAGGAGGAGGAGCGCAAGCGCCGCGAGCTGGAGGAGGCGCAGCGCCGCGAGGCCGAACGGCAGGCGGAGGAGGCCCGGGTGCGGGCCGAGGAGGCGCGTAAGCGGGCCGAGGAGGAGCAGGCCCGGCTGCTCGCCGAGGAGAAGGCCCGCGCGGAGGCCGAGGCCCGCCGCAAGGCCGAGGAGGAACGGCGCCGCAAGCAGGCCGAGGAAGAGGCCCGGCTGCGCGCCGAGGCCGAGGAACGGCGCCTGGAGAAGCAGCGCAAGGCCGAGGAGGCCCTGCTCAAGGCCGAGGAGGCCCGGCGCGTCGCGGCGGAGGCGGCGGCAGCGGCCGACCTGGCCGCCCGGCAGTCCGCCGTCCGGCAGCCGACGGCTCCGGGGGTCACGCCGGAGGCGGCGACCATGCCGACGCCGGTGGTACGGCCTCAGACCCGGGACGACGAGACGAAGGTGCTGCGCCCGGTGCGGGACGAGCAGCCGGCCGCGGCCCCGGAGTCCGACTCCGAGGTGACGGCTCAGCTGCCGCAGCCGCCGGTGCGGCCTGCGGGAGCGGCCGACGAGACTGCGGTGCTGCCCCCGGTGACGCCGGGTGCGGCTGACGAGACGGCGGTGCTGCCCCCGGTGACGCCGGGTGCGGCTGACGAGACCGCGGTGCTGCCTGCCGTGGGCCCGGCCGACGAGACGGCCGTACTGCCTCCCGTGCGCGACGATGCCGGTGCTCCCACCGACCCCCCGGCGGACCGGATGCCGCCCGGCTTCTTCCGGGACGAGCGGGCCGGCGGGAACCCCGACGGCTCCGATGACCGCACCCGCGAGCTGCCGCAGGTCGACGCCGCCGGCCCGGCCCCGCGCCGGCGCCCCCGGCCCGACTGGGCCGAGGAGACCCCGCTGGACGACCTGCCGTCGCTGGCCGACGAGCTGCTGGGGTCGTACGAGGAGCCCGAGCACGACGACGAGCGGGGCCGCCGGGGTCGCGGTCGACGCGGCTGAGGTTCCCGCGCGGGGGCGGTGCTGGTCGGGGTGCCGGCCGGTGCCGCCCCCGCCCCCGTTGTCAGTGGGCACCCGCACAATGGAGTCCGGACCACACCACCGGTGAGTTCCGGGCCACTGGGCGGGTGGATCCCGGACCACGGAGCGGGTGGGGTCCGGGCCATGGAACCGGCACCGGCAGAGTCCGGACCGGTACGTATGACGAAAGGGCGGCGTGACCCATGAGCGTGTGGGACGACCTCGTCGGGCAGGAGCGGGTGAGTGAGGTGCTCACCGCCGCCGCCCGGGACGCCGACGCCCTCGTCACCGCCGCCGCGACCGACCAGCCGCCGCCGGAGTCGTCGAAGATGACCCATGCCTGGCTGTTCACCGGTCCGCCCGGCGCCGGCCGCCACCAGACGGCGCGGGCCTTCGCCGCCGCCCTCCAGTGCGTGAGCCCCGACCGCGCCCTGGGCGGCGTCCCCGGCTGCGGTTTCTGCGACGGCTGCCACACCGCCCTGGTCGGCACCCACGCGGACGTCACCACGGTCGCCGCCGTCGGCGCCGAGATCCTGGTCAAGGACATGCGAGACACGGTCCGCAAGTCGTACACGGCCCCGGCGACCGGCCGCTGGCAGATCATCCTGGTCGAGGACGCCGAGCGGCTGAACGAGAAGTCGGCCAACGCCGTCCTCAAGGCCGTCGAGGAGCCCGCCCCCCGCACGGTCTGGCTGCTCTGCGCCCCCTCCCTGGAGGACGTGCTGCCCACCATCCGCTCCCGCTGCCGCCACCTGAACCTGAGCACGCCCTCGGTCGAGGCGGTCGCCGACATGCTCGTCCGGCGCGAGGGCATCGAGCCCCAGGTGGCCGCGGCCGCCGCCCGCGCCACCCAGGGACACGTCGACCGGGCCCGTCGGCTGGCCACCGACCCGGCCGCCCGCGCGCGCCGCGCGGCCGTACTGAAGCTGCCGCTGCGGCTGGACGAGATCGGCGCGTGCCTGAAGGCGGCCCAGGAGCTGGTGGACGCGGCCGCGGAGGACGCCAAGCAGCTCGCCGAGGAGATGGACGGCAAGGAGACCGAGGAGCTGAAGGCGGCCCTCGGCGCGGTCCAGGGCGGGCGGCTGCCGCGCGGCACGGCAGGCGTGATGAAGGACCTGGAGGACATGCAGAAGCGCCGCCGCACCAGGACCCAGCGCGACAGCCTCGACGTCGCCCTCACCGATCTCACCGGCTTCTACCGCGACGTCCTCGCCCTCCAGCTGGGCTCCAGAGTCGCGATTGCCAACGAGGACGCCGAGGACGCCCTGGAGCGGCTGGCCCGCGCCGGCTCGCCCGAGGCCACGCTGCGCCGGATCGAGGCGATCGCCGCCTGCCGGGAGGCCCTCGACCGCAATGTGGCGCCGCTGCTGGCGGTGGAGGCGATGACGATGGCGCTCAGAGCGGGCTGACGACGACACCGACAGGGCACGCGGGCGGGTGCAAGGCGCTTGGTGCAACGGCGCTTGGTGCACGGCGTTGACCGGGGTCACCCGTACGAGCCACAGACCTCACGCACGGCATGTAGATCATTTCGCGGCGTTACGCTCGATTGATGCACATCAGGCGAATCCCCCACCGGACCCCAATTCGGCACCAGCCCCGGGCCCGGACCCGTGCCATGGCGGCGGCCCTGCTCTCGGCCGCCGCCCTGCTCGCCTCCGCCTGTTCCTCCTCGGGAAGCGCGTCGACGTCGACCGCGGCGGCCACGTCGGCCGACGCCGCCGAGCTGGCCGCGCTGCCCCGCGCGACGCCGTCCGCGCTGGCGCCGTACTACGACCAGAAGCTCACCTGGCGCGAGTGCGGTGTCCCCGGATTCCAGTGCGCGACGATGCGGGCCCCGCTGGACTACGCCAGGCCCGGCGCGGGTGACGTCCGGCTGGCGGTCGCCCGGAAGAAGGCGGCAGGAAAGGCGGAGCCGCCCGGTTCACTGCTGGTCAATCCGGGCGGGCCGGGCGGCTCGGCGGTGGACTACCTCCAGCAGTACGCGGGCATCGGCTACCCCGCCGGGGTGCGGGCGCGCTACGACCTGGTCGCCGTGGACCCGCGGGGAGTCGCCCGCAGCGAGCCCGTCCAGTGCCTGAACGGGCGGCAGATGGACGCGTTCACCGAGACCGACATGACCCCCGACGACCAGAAGGAGACGAACCGGCTGGTCGGGGAGTACAAGACGTTCGCGGAGGCCTGCGGGTCGCACTCGGCGCAGCTGCTGCGCCATGTCTCCACCGTCGACTCGGCGCGGGACATGGACATCCTGCGGGCGGTGCTCGGCGACCCGAAGCTGAACTACGTGGGGGCGTCGTACGGCACCCTGCTCGGCGCCACCTACGCCGGCCTGTTCCCGCAGCGCGTCGGCCGGATGGTCCTGGACGGCGCGATGGACCCGTCCCTGTCCGCGCGTCGGCTGAACCTGGAGCAGACGGCGGGGTTCGAGACGGCGTTCCAGTCCTTCGCCAGGGACTGCGCGAAGCGCGCCGACTGCCCGCTCGGCGCCCAGGGCAGCACACCGACCCAGATCGCCGACAACCTCGGGACGTTCTTCCGGAAGCTGGACGCGCACCCCGTCCCGACCGGTGACGCGGACGGCCGCAAGCTGACCGAGTCCCTCGCGACGACCGGCGTGATCGCGGCGATGTACGACCAGGCGGAGTGGGAGCAGTTGCGCGACGCCCTGCACGCGGTGATCAAGGACAACGACGGCGCGGGTCTGCTCGTGCTCTCCGACAGCTACTACGAGCGGGACGCCGACGGCCGTTACTCGAACCTGATGTCCGCGAACGCCGCGGTGAACTGCCTGGACCTGCCGTCGGCCTTCACCGGTCCCGAGCAGGTCCAGAAGGCCCTGCCCGAGTTCGAGAAGGCGTCCCCGGTGTTCGGCCCGAACCTGGCGTGGGCGTCGCTGAACTGCACGTACTGGCCGGTGAGGGCCACGGGGGAGCCGCACCGGATCGAGGCGAAGGGCGCCGCCCCCATCGTCGTGGTCGGCACCACCCGCGACCCGGCGACCCCCTACCCGTGGGCCCGGTCCCTGGCCCGCCAGCTCTCCTCGGGCCGCCTCCTCACCTACGTCGGCGACGGCCACACCGCCTACGGCCGGGGCAGCGCCTGCATCGACTCGGCGATCAACACCTACCTCCTGAACGGCACCCCTCCGGCACCGGGAAAGCGCTGCTCATAGCCCTGCCACCGGCCCCGGAGCCCGCCGCTCCGGGGCGTGTACGGAGCACCCCGGAAACTGTGTAGACTTACCGACGTCGCTGATCGCACCATAGTGCGGGCGACGCGCCGCTTTAGCTCAGATGGCCAGAGCAACGCACTCGTAATGCGTAGGTCTCGGGTTCGAATCCCGAAAGCGGCTCCGAGGTGAAACCGCAGATCAGATGCGGTACGCGACTGGCCCCCGGCAAGATCACTGCCGGGGGCCAGTACGCATTTAGTACACGTGGTTTTGATCGCTAGGCGTCGGTGAGCGACGCATCCGCCATCGCCAGTGCGACCTGTCGGCCGGCGTCGAGTGCGTCCGCGACCTCGTCCAGCCGGTCCGGGAACAGATGCCCGTAGATGTTCAGCGTCATCGAGGCATCCTTGTGCCCGAGCATCAGCTGAACGACCTTCACGTCAGCCCCGGCCGCGATGGCGAGGGACGCGGCCGTGTGGCGCAGCTTGTGCGGCGTGATGCCCATGCCCCCGAGGCCGGCCTCCTTCACCGCAGGGTCGAACACCCGGGAACGGAAGTTGCTGTACCGCAGCGGCCCGCCCTCCTGCGCCGTGAACAGCAGCCCGTCGGCGGCCTTCCCGAGGGCGAGCGTGCCCAGTTCGTCGGCGAACGACCGGGGGAGCGGCACAGAGCGCTTCTCGTGATTCTTTACCGGCCCGAGCGCGAGGTGCCCGGAGACGTCGGTGTAGTTCTGCACGATCCGGATCCGGCGCTTCGGCACCGACAGCCGGCCCGCCTTGATGGCCGACGCCTCCGCCCACCGGATCCCGCAGTACCCGAGGGTGAGGATCAACAGCCGGTACTCACCTGCTGCGGCTGCCAGCCGCTCCAGCTGGTTGTACGTGAGGTAGACGTGCTCGTCCTCGTCGTCCGGCCGCGGCAGCTCGTGGTCGTGGCACGGGCTGGTGGCGATCCGCTTGGAGAACACCGCGTGCTTCATCACCATGGCCAGCACCCGGTACGCCTTGATGATGCGGGCCGCCCCCAGCTGCTTGCCGGACTTCCCCGGCTTCGTCTCCAGCTCGGTCAGCCACGCGTTCACGTCCTCCCACTGGATCGCCGCGATCTGCCAGGCGCCCCACTTCGGGATCACGTAGTTGTCGAGCAGGTCCCGATAGTCCCGCTTCGTGGTCCGGCCGATCTTCCGCTTCGACTCGTACCACTCCTCGGCGACCACCTTCACGGCCGCCTTCCCGGACTTCGGATCCCGGTACGAGCCCTTGTCGAGCCGCGCCGTGATCGCATCCTTCTCGGCTTCCGCCTGCGGCAGCTTCCCGAACGTCTTCGCCTTCGGCTTCCCGTCCGGCCCGTACCACCGCACCCGCCACCGGCCCGGAGGCTGCCGCTTGCTGCCCTCACGCTTGGCTGCCTGCCAGGTCTCCATCGCGGCCTGATAGTCCGCGTGGCTCGCGCGGTCCTCAATCCACACTCGCGCCATCGGCGTCACCCTCCCAACATGCTCCGGCGAGCAGTTCGCTCAGCTCGCTCAACGCCTCGGCCAGCTTCTCGTCAGCGTGAGCCTTAGTGCGCTCGCAGTCCTTGACCCGTTGACGAGCTGCGGCCACTAGAGCGGGTTGGTGGCCATCGGCTGGCGACGCCAGAAGGTCGCCAACAGAGACACCGAAGACGTGTGCCAGCTGTACGGCTTCGTTGACCCGGAGAGGACGCTCCGCGTTTTCCGTCTTGGTCACGGTGGTCTGGCCCCACGAAAACCCGGCAACTGACATCCGTGAGGCGAGCTGCTGCTGCGACCAGCCACGTATACCCCGAAGCGCCTTGATGCGTCGTCCAACTGCTTGCTCAGCAGTTTGCGCCTCAGTCATCGGCGGTCCCCCTCGGGTAGACCCAGACCGGCCGGCCTTCCTCGTCCCACTTGAACGAGCCGCGCACCTTGCCCTCTTCGCGGTACGCCTGCAGCTGCTCGCCGCTGTACTGCTCGCCACCGGCCCGCAACGGACGCAGCCACACCGGGCGGCCGTACAGCTCGTACTCCATCCACTGATCTTCCGGGTGGCGGCCAGGCTCGTACATCAGGGGTGTCCGGCCGTCTGCCCACTCCCATGCGGCCAGCGCCGGCACTCGGCCAGCACCGGTGACATCGACCGGAGTGTCCGGCTTTTCGGTGAAGGGGAGCAGGAGTGCTGAGGGGCTAACCCCAAAGATGATTGCCAGGGCCACCAGCTCGTCGGCGGTCACGTGCCGTTCCGCCTTCTCCATCCGGGTGATTCCCGACGGGGATAGGGCCCTTCCTCGTGCTTCCAGGGCTGACGACAGCTGGCGCGTGCTGAGACCTCGGGCCTTACGCAGTCTGGCCAGGTTGTCGGCCACGGTCTTTCCGGTGTCGCCCACCTCGACGGCGCGTCGGCCGTACTGCTGCTCGCTCATGCTGGCAAGCCTATGCAGATCCAGGCCGCTTGCATATCGGCTCACTTCGGTTACCATCTCGGTCATGTGTAGCAGCATAGCTACGATCGCTGCACGTAAGCAACGATCAGGTCTAAGGAGATGCGATGGCGAGCACTGTCAGGGTCTTGGATGAAGTCCTGACTCCCGCCCAGGTGTGCGAGCAGTACCCGATCTTCCGGAACCGGCAGGCACTCGCCGATCTCAGGTGGAGGGGCACGGGGCCGGACTACATCAAGACCGCCGAAGGGCGCGCGGGAAAGTGCTTCTACCGGCGTTCGGCAATCGAACGGTGGCTCGACGAGCACACCGTTTCTGGAGGTCAGAGCGCCGCATGAGCCAGAACAGCAACGAACCCCGGGAGTCCCTAGCTCCCAGGGTTCGTGAAGACCAAGCGGCGGCAGGCAGCAGGTCTGTCGCCACCGTAGCGCAGCCCGCCGGGCGCGCACAGCAGGAGAGGCGCCCTGGCGGCTGGCCCGTCAGCATCCAGGCGATCGAGCTCCGGAACGAGTTCCAGCGGGAACGCGCCCGCAAGCAGCTGATCCTCGACAGCATCCGCGCCCACCTCAGCGAACAGCCGAGCGACAACACCATTCGCAGCTGCGCCCGCCGCTGGACCGACGACATCCGACGCCTCGCCGACGACATCATCGCCGCACACCAGGAGGCGGACGCGTGAGCAACCACGACAAGGCGCGCGCCGCAGCACTCCACGCCGCGACCGAACGGCAGTACGAGGTGTTCCCCCTGTCCATCAACAAGACGCCCATCATCAAGTCGCCCCACGACAAGGGCCACGACTGCCCCGGCATGTCCGTCTGCGGAGCACCCGGACACGGCGTCGGCGACGCCACCAGCGACCCCGACACCATCAACTGGCTGTTCGACCAGGCGCCCAAGGCCGTCGGCTACGGCATCCGGTGCGGCGCCCGGCTCGTCGGCCTCGACCTCGACCGGAAGCCCGACGTCGACGGAGTCGCCACCCTCAACCTGCTCGCCGACCGCCACCGCTTCACCGTGCCCCGCACGACGACAGTGTGCACGCCCTCGGGTGGCTTCCACCTGTGGCTGGCCGTGCCCGACGGGACGATCGTTCCCAACTCCGTCGGCCGCGTCGGGCCCGGCATCGACGTCCGCAGCAGCCGCGGATACCTCGTCGGCCCCGGCTCGATCGGCCGCAAAGGCACCTACACCCTGCACCCCAAGACCGGTTACATCAAACCGCAGCCGATCCCCGAGCAGCTGCTCGCGCTGATGCTGCCACCGCCCCCAAGCCCCCGCCCCCAGCGCTACACCACCCCCGCGCCAGGCGCTGGCGGGCGGGCCCTCAACGGGCTCGTCGGAGTCGTCCTCAGCGCAGCCCAAGGCACGCGCAACGACCGCCTGTACTGGGCTGCCGCGAAAGCGTGGGAGCACGTGAGAGACGGACATCTCGCGGCCGGTGACGTCGAGGCTGAGCTGATCTCGGCGGCCGTGCAGGTCGGACTCGGCGAAGCCGAAGCGCGCCGCACCGTCGCCTCCGCCGGACGAGGAGTCGCGGCATGAACGAACCGACCGTCACCTACCTGCGGGAGCAGCCCCCCGACGATGACCCGTGGGCAGGCGAGAACGCGGCGCCCGGTCCCCGCACCGTGGGTGTCTCGTCGGAGGAATACTTCGCGAAGCGCGTCGACCAACTGGAGGCCGAACTCCTCGACGCCGCAGCACTCGACAGCATCGAACCGCTCGAACCCGTCATCGCGGACGTCCTGTACCGGGACACCCTCGCCCGTGTCTACGGGGCGTCCGGCACCTTCAAGTCGTTCATGACGCTCGACTTCGCCGGCTGCGTCGGAACCGGAATGGCCTGGCACGGCCAGGCCGTGACCCAGGGGCCAGTCATCTACCTGGTAGCCGAAGGCATCAGGGGCATCCGCAAGCGGGTGCGCGCGTGGGAGCAGCATCACGGCCGCAAGATGACTGGCGTCTACTTCCTGCCCCGCCCGGTGCAGGCGATGGACCTCGAATGGCTGGTGCTCATCGAGCTCTGCAAGCGCCGGAAGCCCGCCCTGGTCGTCATCGACACACAGGCCCGCGTCACCGTCGGCATCGAGGAGAACTCCAACACCGAGATGGGCCGCGTCGTCGACCGCATGGAACAGCTGCGCGCGGCATCCGAGGCGTGCGTGCTGCTGGTCCACCACACCGGCCACGACGGCGACCGCGGGCGCGGCGCCACCGCCGTGAAGGGCGCGCTACAGACCGAGTTGGGAGTCGAGCGCAAGGGCACCACCCTGCTCGACACCACTATCACGCTCAAGACCGGCAAGCAGAAGGACGACGAAGAGCTCGGCGACGTCGTCTTCGGGCTGCACCAGATCGCCCTGAACGGGGAGGCCAAGGAGGACGGCAGCCCCCTGACATCCGTCGTCCTGGTGCCGCTCGACCCGGTCTCGCAGCCGCAGGCCCGCACCGGCCAGCAGGGGCGCGTCGAGGAGATCGCCGCAGCACTCGACAAGGCCGATGTGCCCGTGGACTGGGGGCGTGACCGTCTGCGTCACAAGTGCAGTGCCCTCGGCATTCAGGCCCGCAACGACCTGCTCAAGGAGGTCATCGAGTACAGGCGGAATCGGGCAAATCACCTGTCCCCAAACCTGTCCCCGGACGTCGAGGGGACGGGACAGGATGAATAGGACATCTCACCTGTCCCCAATGACGGGACAGGTTTTCGAGAAACCCCAGGTCAGGCCTGTCCCGGACAGGTCGGGGACAGGTCGGGGACAGGGCAAGTCGGCACACCTGTCCCCTCCCCCCTCCTCCTTTAGGGAGGGGACAGGTGGGACAGCCCCCGACCGGAACCCCCACTGAGCTACCCGCCAATGCCCGTCTCCGACGGCCACCACAGACAAGGAGTCACTGACATGACCGCATCCACCGTCATCGCCCTGGGCGACGAACGCGACACCAGGTTCATCGTGCAGACCATCCCCACCGACGAAGGCACCTGCAGCCAGGGGAACGACAGCTGCGGCAAGCCCGGCGCCATCGCCGTCCGCAACACCATCGACCAGCAGCGGCCCGCCGAACGCAGCACCTACCGGGTCACGCTGTGCGCCGACCACCAGGACGGCGCCCCGCGGATGCATGACCTGTGGGTGGCCGACGCCCGCAAGCTCCAGGACCCCGCCACGCGCGCCAAGTTCCTCGCCCAGGCCGCCGCCACCGCCTGACCCGCACGACAACGGCCGGGCCCGCGGATATCGGGCCCGACCACCCACCCAGCATCCCAAACCAGGAGCCACCGGTATGAGCGCCCTCACCTTCTCCCGCCTCGTCCTCGTATGTGACGGCTGCCAGAAGCGGCACGGCGAGCCCCACGGCCACAACTCGGCTCAAGAGGCCCGCATCGCCGCATACATCGACGGCTGGCGGTTCCCCGCCACCGTCAAGAAGGACGGCAGCCAGGGCACTGGAGCGTCCGACGTCTGCCCTGACTGCATCCCGACGTGGGTTCCACAGCGATGGCTACAGCGGCCGGGCCGAGGCGCCCACCTCCCCATCAGTGAAGCGCCGCGGGGTGACGTGGCATGAGCGAGTCGCACGTCGAGCAGCAAGTGCGGGCCCGCATAGCCGCGGCGAAGCGCCGGGAGCAGGACATGCTGCGGCAGCGCGCCGAACTGGCCGCCGCCCGCCGCGCCGGCCTCGCACGACGGCACGCCGCCAAGCTGGCCCGCCAAGCCTCCCAGCAGCGGGAAGCTACCGACCTGCATGGGGCGGCAGGCCACGCAGGTATGGGGCAGAGCCCCATAGCTGAGGCCAGTCGTGGGGAATCCGACACGGTTGCCAGGCCCCGCAAGGACCTGGCAAACGACACGGGTCCCGACCTGCGTAGCGCAGACAGCAACGCAGATGAGCCTGTCAGCTCGACAGTCTCATCAGTGACCGACACGGGCACGGTTGCGACTCCCACGGCGGGAGCCGCAGACGGGGCCGCGACGTGAAGCGCGCACCGCGGCGCTGCGCTGTGTGCGACGGGCCCCTCCGATCCGGCAAGGGCCGGCCGTGTGTCCGCGGCTGCGGAGCCTGGCTCTGCCGCACCCGACGACAGCCCCCGTGCGGTGACGTACACGGCGGGCAGTGCCCCCACCTCGAACTACCAGAGGAGACAGCAGCATGACCGAGCAGCATCCCCAGGGCGAGCAGAGCGGACGACTGGCACGGCACCAGCAGCAGGAAGCCGCCGAGCAGCGCGGACAAGCCGAACTGATGGCACGCGCCCGATGGATCGGGGCAACCGGAGCTCGACCCCGACGTGTCCGCAAGACCGACACCAGGCCGACGAGCCAGCGCCGCAACGTCAACGTCGACACCACCGGGGCGGAGATCCTCGCGGCCGTCGCCAGCATCGCCGTCGACCCACGCTGCCCCGAGTGCGGAGGGCCCGCCGAGCTGGGCACCGACGACCGCAGGCACGTCACCATCGCCATCGACCACCGACCGACCTGCGAACACGCCCACGACGGGCAAAACCGCAGGTCAGAGGCATGATCGCTGCCGATCCGGGTTTTTTGATCTTGAGCGCCATGACCCCGCCCCCAGTCATTTCATTTATCCCCCCGCAAAAAACACCAAGGGCCCCCTTGATCAACTAGGGGGCCCGAATTCGAGCGAAAGGCTTCGAGATGACGGCTGGGAGATACCGGAAGGATCCTGGGGGTTCTTCAACCACCCGCCGTGGCTATGGTGCCGAACATCAGGCGGCTCGCGCAAGGGCCTTGCAGGCATTGTCACCTGGGGATTTGTGTCCGTTCTGCTCGCGTCCGATGTACCCGGAGCAGGATCTCGACTTCGACCATGAGGTGCCGCTCGCGGAGGGCGGGCGGGGTGGTCCGCGCCGGCTGTCGCATGCTTCCTGTAATCGGTCGGCTGGGGCGAAGCTGCGGAATCGGATGCGTAAGAGGGGCCAGCGTCCCGTTGTGTCCCGTGGCGCCGTTCCTGTGGTTCCTCCGGCTCCTGGTACGGCCTGCTACGACTGCGGGCAGCCACTGCTGGCAGGGCAGGCGTTGCGGTCGGGTTCGGGCGGCTACGGGGAGAGCGTGGTGTGGTCGCATGATCCTTGCGGAGTCCGGTTCACGTCGGTGCCGGTGGGCCGCTTGTAGCGCTTCCCTGCTAGCGCGTTTCGGCGTACCGTGATCTCAGCTCCATTCGAGCATGTCCCCTGTCACTGGGGGCTGCTGGCAGGCCTGGCACTGGCCGCACGGATGTTGAAGCTAGACCTGGCACTGGTCGACTCCACGTCAATCAGCTATCGCCGCGAAGCCCTGGCACTGGGTACGCCGATGCGTGCACCCACCAGGGGTTTTCTGTGTCTGCCCAGTCCAACCCGCAGACGTCCGCGATGTTCAAGCGGCTGGTCGCCAAGCGCGAGCAGACCGCGAAGGACCGTGAGACGGTCATTGCCAGGCGCGCCGCCATCACAGCTCTCGCCGACGAAGAGCACCGCGACTACCTGCATCCGGAAGAGGATGCCGAGTTCCGCGAGCTCACCAGCTACGTCAAGCGGCTCGACGAGGACCTGAAGCGTCTCGACGAGCGCATCACCGAGCTGTCCGACGAGGCGGAGCGGTCGCAAACGCTCACGGTCGGCGCGGCAGCGGTGAAGCGGGCCAGCGCCCGCGTGGAGTCGGTCCGTGAGGGCCGTACCTACGACCGGGGCAACGGCCGGTCGTACCTGCAGGATCTGATGCGCCTGCAGCTGAACATGGACGCGAACGGTGAGTCGATCGAGCGGCTGCGCCGGCATGCGCAGGACGTCGCCGAGGCCGCGGCGAGCCCCGAGTACCGCGACCTGTCGCGTACCGACGGGTCCGGTGGCTATGCGGTGCCGCCGCTGTGGCTCATGTCGCAGTACGTCGAGCTCGCCCGTGCGGGCCGCGCTTACGCGAACCTGGTCAACTCGCAGCCGCTGCCGCCCGGCACCGACAGCATCAACATCCCGAAGGTCGCCACCGGCACCGCCACCGCGATCCAGACCGCGGACAACGCGGCCGTTCAGGAGACCGACCTCGCCGACACGTCGGTGACGGCCCCGGTGCGCACGATCGCCGGCCAGCAGGACGTGGCCGTGCAGCTCCTCGACCAGTCGCCGATCTCGTTCGACGAGATCGTGTTCCGTGACCTGGTCGCGGACTACGCGACGAAGCTCGACCTGCAGGTCATCTCCGGCAGCGGCAGCTCCGGTCAGGTGACCGGTGTCCGTGGCACGTCCGGCATCACGACGATCACGTACACGTCGGCGACGCCGACCGTGGCCCAGCTGTACAGCAAGATCGCGGACGCGGTGCAGCGTATCCACACGCTCCGGTTCATGCCGCCCACGGCGATCGTGATGCACCCGCGGCGGTGGGCGTACTTCCTCGCGGCCTCGGACTCCAACGGGCGTCCGCTGGTCGTCCCGGACTCGGGGAACCCGCAGAACGCGGTCGCCACGCTCGGCGTGGTCGGCGCGCAGCAGGTCGTCGGCAGCCTCCACGGCCTGCCGGTCGTGACCGACCCGTCGATGCCGACCACCCTCGGCGCCGGCACGAACGAGGACGTCGTCCACGTCATCAGGGCATCGGATCTGCTCCTGTTCGAGTCGGGCATCCGCTCCCGCGTGCTCCCGGACGTCGGCTCCGGCAACCTGACTGTCCGACTCCAGTGCTACGGCTATCTGGCCTTCACCGCTGGCCGCTATCCGCAGAGCGTGGTCGAGGTGTCGGGTTCCGGCTTGGTCAGTCCAAGCTTCTGAGCTGCGGGTTGAGGTGTCGGGGAGTGATGACCCCCGAGCTGCTGGAGTGCCACCCGGTTACGGGTCCGGCGGCAGCGCCTCCCCGTTGGCCGCGTCCTGGCGCGGCCCTGGCCGGCCGAAGGTCTCCTCTCCAGGGCAGGATCTTCGGCCGGCCCACCAGCTGCGCCGGCCGTTCCGTCTTCCTTTCGGCCGGCGCTTGGGCGGGTGTCAAGCGCACCGGATGCGTAAGGACCGCCATGACCCGCTGTTCTCGGCGAGCGGATACCTGCACCCGCCCCACACCCCTCTTCCAAGTGAGGCGACATGGCCTTTGCCAGTACCGGCATCCGGTACGACATCATCGCCCGTGATGCGGCGTCGCGGACGTTCCTCGGAGTGTCGCGTGCCGCCGGGCGCACGGATTCGACGCTCGCGAAGCTCGGGAAGACCGCACGGATCGCGGGCGAGGCGGTAGCGGTTGGCCTGGCCGCTGGTTTGGTGGAGGGTACGAAGGTCGCGGTCGAGTTCCAGAGCTCGATGACCCGCATCTCCACCCAGGCTGGCGCTACCACCAAGGACGTCAAAGTCCTGTCGGATCAGGTGCTGAAGCTGGGTACGACGACCCAGCAGGGCCCGCAGGCGCTCGCCGAGTCGCTGTACCACCTGAAGTCGGTGGGCATGGACAACGTCAGCGCGATGAAGGCGCTGAAGGAAGCCAGCGACCTCGCCGCGGTCGGTCACGCCAACCTGGAAGAGACCACCAACGCACTCGCGGGCGCCTGGCGTACCGGCATCAAGGGCGCCACCTCGTTCCACGAGGCCGTCTCAACCGTCAACGCCATCATCGGCGCCGGCAACATGTCGATGGACCAGTTCAACGCAGCCATCGGCACCGGCATCCTGCCGTCGGCGAAGACCTTCGGCCTGTCGATGAAACAGGTCGGCGCCGCTCTCGCCCTGATGACGGATGAGGGCATTGACTCGGCGTCCGCGGCCACCCGGCTGCGGATGTCCTTCAGTCTGCTCGGGGCTCCGTCGGGTGCGGCTGAGAAGCAGTTGAAAAAGATCGGATTGACCGGCCTGGACCTCGCCGAGGCGATGCGCGGCCCGAAGGGCCTCATCGGCGCGATCTCGCTGCTGAAGGATCATCTCGACAAGAGCGGCCTGTCCGCGTCGAGGCAGTCCCAGCTGCTGTCCCGGGCGTTCGGTGGCGGCCGGTCCAGCTCGGGCATCCTCCTCTTGCTCAACAACCTGGACGTGTTGGAGCGCAAGCAGGAGCAGATCAACAAGAGCACGGCGAAGTTCGACGACGCCGTGAAGCAGCAGCGGAAGACCGCCGAAGCGCAGTGGAAGTTGCTCACCTCCAACTTGGAGGTGATGGGCATCCGGGTCGGCACGAAGGTACTGCCCTACGTCACCGACTTCGTGCACTACCTGGCCACCACGGCGATGCCCCAGGCTGCCAAGTTCGGGAAGACGGTCGAGGACCTGATCCCGGTCGACAAAATCAAGAAGAGCATCAGTGACGCGAAGACCGCGGTCTCGGACTTCCTCAGCGGGCTGAAGGGCCCGAAGCAGCAGAAACTGCCGACGCCGTTGCTGAAGGCCCCGGACACCGTCCAGCTGCCGAAGGCGCCCACCTCCGCCGCGGCAGGCCTCGGGAAGACGATCCACGACGCGATCGCGGGCGGCTTCAAGGACATCGACTGGAGCAGCCTGGGCAAGACCCTCGGCGACGGCCTCGGGCAGGCCTTCCAGTGGCTGGTGTCCCACGGTGCCGACCTGTCGAAGAAGCTCGGCGACGCTATCGGAAAGATCGACTGGGTCAACGTCGGCAAGACCCTCGGCGTGATCGCCCTGCCCCTCGCGATCGGGTTCGTCGACAACCTCTTCGAGCCCATGTTCCACGCCGACTTCTGGAAGAAGCACTGGCTGGACACGATCCTCGCGGCCATCTCGGTCGTACCGATGGGCAGGCTCGGCGGCGTCATCGGCAAGCTCGGCGAGAAGGTGCCGTGGGGCAAGTTCGGTGAGGCCCTGTCGAGGCTCCCTTGGGGGAAGCTGATCCCGTTCTCGGAGAAGCTGGCGGAAGCGGCCGGCCCGATCCTCCTGAAGATCAACGAGTTCGTGGCGAAGCTCGCACTCAAGTTCATCGCGTCGTTCGCAGAGCACTTCCCGAAGATCGCCGCATGGTTCGCGCGGGAACTCGCCTTGCTGCCGATCCGTCTCGGTGTCCTCGGGCTGGAGCTGGCGAGTAGGGGCAGCCAGGCGATCTCCCGGCTGTCGACGAGCCTGCTGGAAGCCTTGCCGGGTGCGGGTAGGAAGTTCATTGCTGCGGCGTGGAAGGCGTTCGGCCGGTTCAGCCTCTACCAGATCGGCCTCAATCTGGCGAAGTCACTGATCAGCGGGGCCTGGTCGCGACTGAAGGACATCGGCAGCTGGATGAAGTCGCACCTGGTCGACCCCGTCGTCAAGTGGGTGAAGTCGGGGTTCGGGATCGCCAGCCCGTCGAAGGTGTTCGCCACGATCGGCGGGAACCTGATCTCCGGTCTCCGCAATGGTGTCGTCGCGGCCGTGAAGGGCATCGGCAGCTGGTTCACGTCGCACGTGAAGACGCCTGTCGTGGGCGCGTTCCGTACCGCTGGATCCTGGCTGTACAGCAAGGGGAAGGACGTCACGAACGGCCTGATGGACGGCCTGCAGCAGCCTTGGAAGACCCTGAAGAAGTGGGTGTCGGGGATCGCGGGCTGGATCAAGGCGCACAAGGGCCCGATCTCCCTCGACCGGAAGCTGCTGCACCCGGCGGGTGTCGCCCTGATGCACGGCCTGCTGTCCGGATTGAAGTTCGGGTTCAAGGGCGTCGGCGACTTCGTGTACAAGGTCGGCGACACGGTGGCCGGGACGGTGAAGGGCATCGCGTCCAGCATCGGCCTGGGCAACTCGTCGGTGTCGGGGGCCGCGCAGCAGTTCGCGCAGCTGGCGATGAAGGCGAAGGGCTGGGGGTCCGCGGAATGGCCCGCGCTGAAGGCTCTGTGGACGCGGGAGTCCGGCTGGAACTACAAGGCCACCAACCCGACGTCCGGCGCCTACGGCATCCCGCAGGCTCTTCCGGCGTCGAAGATGGCGTCGGCCGGCTCCGACTGGCGGACGAACGCGGACACGCAGATCCGTTGGGGACTCGGCTACATCAAGTCCCGGTACGGGTCGCCGACGGCGGCATGGGCCCACGAGAACAAGTTCGGCTGGTACGCCAAGGGCGGTCTCGCGCAGTTCGGGGAGACGGCGTGGGTCGGCGAGCGGGGCGCCGAGCTGATGCAGGTCACCCCGAAGGGCACCCGCATCTTCAACCATGCCGACTCCATGGCGATGGCGAAGCAGTCCGGCATCAAGCTGCCCGGGTACGCGTCCGGCACGATCCTCAACGCCGCCGACCGGGTGCACCGCGACAAGCAGCGCGTCGAGGACGCCAAGGACGCCGTCGCGAACGCCAAACGCCGACACAAGGGTGTCGCCGCGGCTGAGAAGCGCCTCCAGGCTGCCGAGAAGGAGCTGAAGGCCGCCGAGATCTCGCTGCGGAACGCCCAGCGTTCGGCGAAGACGAGCATCTCGAACACGATCGCGACGGGGCTCCTCAAGACGTTGAGCACCGGCACGTCGTCGGCGATCGCATCAGCGGTCAAGTCGCTGGCGACGAAGCTCCTGAACGCCGGCTACACCAAGACCGCGGCGTCGATCCAGAAGAAGGGGGCCCGGCTCGAATCGCTCGCCGACAAGCGGGCATCGATCCAGAAGACGATCGCTGCGGCCAACCAGTACGCGGCTGATCAGGCTGGGAACATCAACGACTTCCTCAGCATCTCGGGGACGTCCGCGACCAGCGTCGGCGACCTGATCTCGCAGCAGCAGACGCAGCAGAAGACCGCCTCGGACTTCGTCAAGCTGTCCAAGAGCCTGAAGGCGCGCGGAGCGAGCAAGGCTCTGATCGAGCAGCTCGCGGCGGCCGGGCCGGGCAGCCAGCTCGCAACCATCCTCGGGGACAAGTCCGTCACCACCCAGGACATCGCCAAGCTGAACAAGCTGATGGCCTCCGGCGGAAAGCTCGCGACCGGCTTCGGCAAGGACATGGCCGACCTGATGTACGACAGCGGCAAGGACGCCGGGAAGGGATTCCTCGCCGGACTGAAGGGGCAGGAGAAGGCCCTCGGTAAGCAGATGGCGAAGCTGGCCACCGACTTGGTCAAGCAGATCAAGAAGGCCCTGAAGATCAAAAGCCCGAGCCAGGTGTTCCGTGACGAGGTCGGCAAGAACGTCGTCCTCGGCATGGCCCACGGCATAGACATGCACAGCCACCTCGTCGGCGCCGCAACCCAACGCCTCGCCGACACCGCCACCGGCGTGTCCATGCGCCGCCGCTACGTCCCGACCGCCACCAGCGGCCGGACAGGCGCCGACCAGGAAGAGCTCTGGTCGCGGCTCGCCGCGGCAATCGAGGCCTCTGGCAGCGAAGTCCACGTCCACTTCAACGACGACCGGCTCCGCGACCTCATCGACGTCCAGGTCAAGCCGAAGATCAAGGCGTCGGAGGCCAGCACCGCCTACCGGGCGAAGGTGGGGAGGAGGAACGGGTGACACCGCACCGGGGAGGCCGAGGGGTATGGCAGATCGCCGCCCCCCCTTGGCAGTCCGTTCCCGCAGATTGTCGTACAGCAAGGCGATCCACCCAGAACACTGGGGTCATGAGAGAACTACCTGAAGACGATCGGCCAAGCGGCGCCGGCATGGTCCCCGACAGCGAAGAAGCGGCCGTAGCGGACGCCGGGGACCTCGCGGACCCCCGGAACCCGATGGCTACCGCGTTCGCCTTCGTCGGCTCCCTGCTCCACGACGACGGGCCGGACGTCGAGTCGCTGCGCAAGCTGTGCACGCCCGAGTCGTGGGAGGCCTTTGGCGACTTCACGGCCGCCCGGGACGCCATCGGTGAACGCGGCCTTGCGACACGGGCCGACCCGCCCGCTACGGGTGAACCCAACGTCCGGTACGCCAAGATGGTGCACATGGACGACCCGGAGCGCGAGGCGGAACGGGCCGACGGCTGGGTATCCATCGGTGACGCCCGGATCATCACGATGCAGTGGCGGCCCGCGGACGGCTACTGGCGGGTGCACGCCTTCGGTATGCCTGTGCTCCCCGAGGACCTGCCGCCGGTGAGCTAGCAGACATGGCGAAGCCCCGGCCGGATCGGCGTCCGGCCGGGTTTTCTGTGCGTCCGCCCCTACGGGGGACAGGGGCCGACGCTAGCTGGGGGTGCCGCCGAGGCTCTGGTAGTGGTGGCACAGGGCAACGACGGAGCGGGCCAGTTTCATGGCGACGGACATGCGTACCGGGCTGTTCCCGCCGACCCCGAGCCCTAGACGCGTCTGGGCCTCTCTCGTGCAGGCGAGCGCGCACTCCCGGGAGACGTCGCCCTTCGGGAACCGGCCGGCCTGCTGCTCGACCAGAGGAATCATCAGCTCGATCTGGCCGCGCAGCGTCAGCCGTAACGTGTCCAGGTCGTCGGCGCCGATCGGTTTCGCGTCGAGGGCGAGCAGCCGATCCGCGGTGGCCACCATCGTGGCGATGTCCGGCGGCAGCTGGTCGAGCTCTGCCGTGCCGTCAGCTGTCTTGGGACCGGTCATCAAGGCTCCCCGATGTCAGTGATCGTCGAGTCACCGACGGTAGGAGCGCCGGACAGCTGGAAGGGGCAGGATTCCTGCCCCTCGCTCACCTGTACGACCGGCTACGCGGCCAGCAGGCCGAGTTTCACCGCGAGTTCGGACGCCCGACGGCGCCGTTCCGGCTGCTTGGCTTCCGTCTCCTCCAGCACGATCCTGCGGGCGTACCCGTTGTAGCGGATCGTCTCCGGCGCGGCCTCGTGCGCCTTCGCCAGCGTCGCCAGCGCCACGTCCGGTTGGTTGTCCAGCTGGTAGCCGCGGGCCTCCTCGATGCGATGCCGGGCCCGGCGCGGCCGTGAGGGGATCGTGACCGCGTCCGCCCGTGCCGCCTGCCGCACCGACTCGCCGCCGGCCCGCAACTCCACAGCCACGGTGACCGCGTGCGCGCCCATGATGGCCCGGGAGAACGAGGTGATGGGGTGGTAGTAGTCGGCGGGCAGCTGCTGCGCCGTCCTCTCGGCCTTGTCCCACCACGACCAGGCGGTACCGGTCTCCCCGCGGCGTGCGGCCGTGTACCCGGCCTCGAACTGCAGGGCCCCGGCGATGGCCCGCACCCTCTCGTCGCCATCAGGCAGCCGGGTGTCGAGGTAGCGCAGCGCCTCTCTGGTGACCGTGTCGGCGGCATCGAAGTGCGCGGGCCCGCTGTCGCGGTGGGCCTGCGCTGCCAGCCACGCGGCCACACCGATGGCGTGCGGGTCCTCGGACTCCTGCGCGGCGACCATGCCCCGCTCGGCGACCCTCCACAGCAGCGCCGAATCCGGCTGGTAGGCCACGAAGAACTGACTCAGGCTGTACACCTCGGACAGCACCGCTTGCGCGGCACGCCGTTCCGTGCCGGTATCGGCCTGCCTCACGGCGAGTTGAGCATCCCGGATCAGGTCGGGCAGCAGCCGGCCGATGACCTCCCGGTGGTTGGGTGCCGAGTGCCGGGCCGCCCATGCCCGTGCCAGCCGGTGCTGAAGGTGCTCGGCCGGGGGCGCCTGCCGGTCGGCGGCGAGCGGGAACGCGTCGACAGCCGCACGCACTGCGGGCAGGCACGGATGCCCGGGGCCGACGAACAGGTCGACGTGCATGGACTGGTCGCCGGTCAGGTCGGCGAGGTCGCGGACGCGAAGGGCTTCCGCAATGCGCAGAATCATCGGGAGTTTCGGTACCTGGATCTGTCCGCCCTCAACCTGCTTGACCCACGACGGCGACTTGTTGAGGAAGCCGGCGAGGACGGTTCGGCTCATGCCGCGGCGCTGGCGGAGGATCTGCATGCGTTGTCCGAACACCACCGGTTCGGCGAACGGGTCGGGGGTAGCATCTTGAGACGTCACGGGCCTTGCCCCTCTCTGTACAGCTCACCACTGCCAGGGTATGGGGCAAGGCTCTTCTCATGTGACGGGCCCGGAAACACGAAAAGGCCCCCGCCTCGACGATCCGAGGCGGGGGCCTTGTGGTGTGGGGAGGGAGGCGGCGAAGGGGAGACCAACACCCCGATTCTGGGGGTGTCGACGTCTCTCCGGGACTGCCTCCCTTGCCTCCCTGACTGGCCATTTCCGCAGGTCATGTGCAGGGAGGCAGGGCGGGGAGGCGGGCAGGGAGAACTCCCTCAGTCCTCGGTGCCTCCCTCATCGTCGAGGTCGTCGCCGCGGGCCGAAATCGCCTCCATGATCCGGTCGAGACTGACGTGCATCTTGCCGCCGTTGGTCTTGTAGTCGCCGTGTCCGACGTCGTCCAGGACGGCCTTCAAGTCCCGGGGCGACCAGTTGCCGTACTCGACGGGGTTGCGGTCCTTGAGGCCGTGCAGCACGTCCAGGGTGAGCATCTTCGGCTCGTGCCCGAGGACGGCCGCGATGTCCGCGAGATGGTCGACGGGCTCGAAGGCCGGGCCGGCGGGAACCCCGGTGCCGTCGTACAGGGCCATGGCCCGCTCGACAACCGGCGTCACCTGGTCGATGCCCTTCTCCGGGTTCCGCTCGACGTAGTGGGAGCGGATGACTTCGAACGGCTTGCTGGTGAAGCCCACGGTCACGGCCGTACCGACGTCCTGCCCCGGAATCAGCTCGGTGGCCCGGATGCCGGCCTTGTACCGGCCGGATCCGAGGAGACCGTCGTTGGCGACCTGGTCGCCGACCGCGAACGCGACCCGGTGTGACGTGTTGCGGGTGACGTCCCGCGGGATGCTGTCGGCGGTCGGGGAGACGGTGACCCAGATCAAGGTGATGCCTACCTTCCGCGCCTTCTTCATCACGCGAATGGCCAGCTCAGCAGCCTCTTTCGCGTACTCCTTGTGCATGAACAATTCGTGGCACTCATCGAAGACGACGACCTTCGGGCGCATCCGAGGGTCCCGCATGGCCAACTCGCGCGTCAGCTTCGGCGACTCGCCGCCGAGGTCTTCCAGCAGCTTGCCGCGCTCGGTCACCTCGTTGGCCAGGCCGCGCAGGGCGTCGAGGGCGGCCTTCAGCTGCTCGGGGTCGTCGCCCTTGACCAGGGTGCGCAGCCGGGGCTTGAGCGGGTCGTAGTCCACGTTCGTCGCCATCACGTACACCTCGGCGATGACCAGCGGATCCAGGATCGCGCCGAGCAGCATCGCGACGACGATGGAGGTCTTTCCGGAGCCCATGATGCCGCCGACGATCCAGTTGGCGGCCATCAGCTGGCCGATGACCGGCTCGCCGCGCTGCGACATGGCGACGGGGACGCCCTTGAAGTAGTCGGTGGTCCCCTCGTCGAGCAGTGGCCACGGCGGCACGGGCCCGCTCAGGGAGCCCTGGTCCGCGACCCACAGGTCGAGCACACCGGGCTGCTTCGGGGGCTCGGTCGGCCACACCTCGACGGGCTTGCGCAGCAGGTTGTGGGCGAGCACCTTCTTCTTCGCGTTGATCATCTCGACGGTGACGCCCATCGGCAACTGCAGCTGGCTCCAGTAGCCGTTACCGAGCCGGGTGGTGGGCGTCACCCAACGGGCCACCCAGCCTCCCTTGATGGCCTTGTTGAGCTGCGGAATCGACAGGTTCTCCAGGGCCCGCATGATGGCGTTCTCATCCGGCAGCGCGCCCTGTTCGCCCTCGGCCGCGGGCAGCGCCCACGAGGGAGCGGACCGCTGCTCGTGGCCCACGATCCAGGCGCCGGCCAGCGCGAGGACCGGGATGGCGTACAGCAGGGGGCGCCACACGATCCCGGCGAGGAACGCGACCCAGCCGACGAACTCGATCACGGCGTTCGTGGGGGCGAGGACGTCGTGCACGTCGTGGTTGTAGGCGGCCACCAGGATCCCGAGGGCGAGCAGCAGCCCACCGGCGCCGACCAGCGCCGAGGCGAGCGCCTTCGGCAGGTTCAACGCCATCTGCAGCATGTCCATGCGCCGCTTGTGGCGGGCGAACCGGTAGGCGTAGGCACGCTGTTCCCAGGTGCGGAGTAGCTCCTCGTTCCCAGCTGCCTCGGCGGCCCGCATCATCCGCTGGTGGACGGCGGTGGTGCGGGCCTCCCAGGCGCGCCGGGTCAGGATCCGGGTCCCGCCGACGATGTAGGCGCCGTGCCGGACGGTGAACCGGTAGGTGTCGTGCTGGCGGGTGTCGACGAACACGCGCCGCAGTGAGTCGATGCGTACCCGGCGACGGGGCCGCCGTACCCCGGTTTCGGGCGCCTCGGGTACGGGCGTACCTGGTGTACCTGCCTTGTCGAGTACGACGGGTACAGGTGTACCCGGGTCCCCGGTGTTGGCGGGTACCTGGACGTCGGTCATGCTGATCCTTCCTGCTCTCTTCGGAGGGTTTGGGGACACGGGGCGCCCGGTGTACCTGTGCCGGGTACGGGCGCCCCGTGGTGTACCTACCTACTGCTTGGTCTTGCGGCGGCGGGCCTCGTTCTCGATGCGCTCGACGCGCGCCTGCAGGTCGCTGATGTCGACGTCCGGTCCGGCGATGCCGCGTTTGGCCATGCGGGCCGTGAGGACGGCGATCCGGGCTTTCTCGCCGGCCGTGAAGTCGGAGAAGTGCAGTTCATTGGCGGCCATGGTCACTTTCCTTTCTGGAAGTCGGCCCACAGGCCGCGGAGGACCAGGGCGAGGATGGCGACGGACACGGCGCCGATGGCGACCGCGACCGCGAACAGGGAGGCGACCAGGCATCCGGCGATCCCGAGACCGCCGATCGTCACCCACTTCTTCGTGTCGAACTCGGACTTGGCGGCCGGCGCCGGGGCCGGGGCCTGCTGCTGTACGGCCTGCTGGGTGGCGAGGACGGCCGCGACGATCCGGGCGACATCCGTGTCCGCCTCAGCCGCACGAACCGCGGCCTCCGCCTTCTTCAGGGCGTCACTCACCGCACCCACCTCCGCACCCGAGGCACGACCGTGCGGGCCAGCACCGCCAGGAGCAGGGCGGACGGCATGGCCTTCAAGACGGAGGCCATGACCACCGCGGCGGCGACGGCGACAACGGACGGGAACAGCACCCACAGCACCCCGAGCAGGGCACCCCACAACAGGGCCTTCATGACCGCGCTCCTGTCAGCTCGTCACGGATGCGCTGCGCACGGGCCTGCCCGATGCTGTACTTCTCCTTCAGCCGCCGTACTCCGGGTACTTCGGCAGGGAAGTCGGCCCGTACCTGCGGGATCAGCGGATCCGGGTACACCGGCTCCTCGTCCGCCTCGGCCGGGCCGCTGGACTCGGCGGCGTAGGTGCCGTCGACGGTCCAGTCGGGTACGTACTCGGCCCGTACCTCGGGGCGGGTACGCGGGGACTCGGCGGCGAGTACAGGCGTCGAGGTTTCGTTTCGGATTTCGTTTCGGAGGGCCCGGTTCAGCTCCCCGGGGCACTCGAACACCGGCAGCAGCCGCGCACCCACGGGTACGGCCTCGGGTACAGCAGGTACAGGCTCCGGAAGTGCCGGGTACGGCTCGGGTACACGCTCGACCGTGGCGACCGGACCAGTTTGGATGTTATCCAAACTGGTCGGCTCGGCGGGCACTGCGTCCTCAATGCGGAGGGCGTGCACCCGCCACAGCACCAGCGGGGCAATCGCGGACACGGCGACGACGAGCGGCACATTCACCGGCAGCAGACCGGCGGTCACCAGATGCGAGGCAGCGTTCACGCCGATCATCGCGACGACCGCGGCGAGGACGTCCTTGTGGGCGCGCATCGCCCGCACCGTGTAGATGTCCAAGGCACCCGGCACCGCGCCGGCCACCCACTGGTTGAAACCGACCTGCCGGGCCAGCTCGTACTCAGCCGACGCGGTGGCGACCAGGGCCGCCGCAAGGGCGGCCCACTTCAGGACGTCGTTCTTCACCGCTCGCCCACCCTCGGGTACGCCCGGTCCACGGCCCGGTACATGGCCAGCACGAGGGCATGCGTGGCCCGGTCGTAGAAGTCGGGCTCGGCCATCTGCGCCATCGCCTCGGCGCCCTTCTGAAGCTCCAGCGCGCTCTCCGAGAGGATGTACGCCTCGGCGAAGTAGCGGACCTCGGCAACCGTCAGACTGTCCGGGTGACGGCCGTCGCCGTAGTACTTGTTGATGCCCATGTCGACCGCGGCGGCCAGGTGGTCGCGGGAGACGACGACGCGGATCCCGACCACCGCGTGCGGCTCGTCGTAGGGGTCGACGATGGTGTGCTGCTCGGTCATGCCGCACGTCGACGGCACGTCGGTCAGGTGCTCAAGGGAGATAGTCATTCGCCTGCCTCCTGGGCAGAAGCGCGCACCACACGGTGTGCGGCCAGGCACACGCCCTCACGGTCGCGACGGTCGTTCGCGTCGAGCAGGGCGGCCATCAACGCGGGAACGGACGGGGCAGGGCGGGACGACCGGGCGAGACTGCGCAATGCGGCGTGCTCGGTCGGGCGCCGGACGGGCCAGCGGGCGGTCACTGGTCCTCACCCCGCAGGCGGATCGTCTCTGCGGCAACCGTCTCCAGCCGGGCGGCAGCCGTGCGCAGGACGCCGGCCAGGTGCGAGACCTCCTCGGCCTCGTACTCACCCTGCAGCTCCAGGTCGACCACGACGCGGGGCACCAGATCGACGAACGGCGCCCACGACATCCACGTCCGCAGCGGCGTCTGAACGCCGTAGGAGTACGTGTCCGCGATCACCTTCACCCGCACCGAGTTGTGAGAGATGTCGTTCCGGCCGATACCGGCCCCCACCTGCCAGCCGTGACCGACACACCAGGCGGGGCAGTCGAACGTGACCGGCCCGTGGTCGATGGTGTCCAGGGTGACCCTGCGGAGGCCGCTCACCGGTCCTCCCCGACGGGCAGGGCGACAGCCTCCGACCACGACAGGCCGGCGTCGAGCGCGGCGTGCGCCTGGTCGACCGTCACGTATCCGGCGATCGGGTGCTCGGCAAGCCGCTCCCGCAGATACTTCGCGGTCCAGGCCGGCCCGAGGTCGGGCCCGTCGTCCAGCAGGTTCCGCAGGGCGACCCGAGCGTGTACGACACGGGCATTCAGCAGCCGGTCGTGCGCCTCGGAACCGCCGACTGTCGCGGGATGCGGGAGGTCGATGGCCTCCAGGACCGCGGCGAGCAGGTCGCGGACGTCGCCGGTCATGCCTTCCTCCCCTTACGGCGGGCCTGCCGGTTGAGCCGACGGGCGTCGCGGGGGGTGAGAGCGTCGAGGGTGACGGGCTGCCGGTTGTCGGCGACGTTGCGGTTACGGCGCGGCATCACACGTCACCCCGCTCGTTACGGGCGGCCTGCTGCTTGTACTGCTCGCGGACCTCGACCAGCCGGCGGTGCGTGGCGCGCATCCGCTCCACACGAGCGGCCAGCGTGTTGATGACCGTCTCCAAGCCGTCCGGGTCGAGGCCGTCGATGAAGTGGTCGTCGACCAGCTCGACCACCGCGAACGGCAGCCGCTCCGACACCTTCCCGGACCACGGCTCGACCTTGATGACCGTCGACAGGACCCGGAACTCCTCCGGGCTGCCGTTCTCGGTGACCGGCAGGGTCAGGGATTCGTCCCAGAACCAGCACCACACGTCCTCGGGGAACACCGGGTGCTCGACGTCCTCGACGTGGTTGAGGGTGCAGCCTGCCATGCACGTGTACGTGAAGGGCTGACCGGTACGGCGGTTGACGAACGTCCACGTCCTCGGCTCGACCGGCTCCGACTGGTCGGCGGCCGACGGCTGCTGAGGAATGGCGGGAAGGCTGAGAGCCTCAACGTGCTTGCTGATGGCAGAATGCGTCACAGCGGTCTCCTGGTTTGGTCAGGTAGATCCGTAGGCCCCGTTTCGGTGTTGGTAGCACCGGGCGGGGCCGCTTCGTTTTCGAAGCGATGCCATCACCTTAGACGCGAGTGCGCCTATCGTGCAACACCCTCGGATGAGGATTCCCGTACACATGCAGTACACACGGCAACCCGAGAGTGCTCGATACCAGTCGATACCCATCTATGGGAAACGCGCAGGTCAGGGGGCTGGTCCGCACAATGTGCGGGTCAGGCGGGGGCCCGGAAAGACCTCGTAATGCGTAGGTCTCGGGTTCGAATCCCGAAAGCGGCTCCGGCAGAGGCCAGGTCACATAGTCGGTGATCTGGCCTTTTTGTTGTGTTGAGGGGCGGCGGGTGAGCGCCCAGGACCGGGGCGGGTCCGGCGGGCGGGCCAAGGAGATCGCCGGGGGCTTCCCAGGTGGACCGGTGCACCGTCGGTGTCGGCACGGACCGGCCCCAGGACCGGAACACAGAGCGCACCCCGGGAATTCACTGCGCCCCTCCTCCCGCCTCTCCTCCGGTCTTCCCCGGTCCTTCCCCGGAGTCGGCGGCGCCCTTTCGTGTCCGGTGCGCGTGGACGCCCGCGCGGCGTCACAGGACAGGCCCATTTATGGAGTATCGACCTGCCCGTGGTGACATCTTGGTGAACGATGGCCATCCTGAGGACAGACACGGCTGCCGCCGTCGGCCGGATGGGGTGAGGGGCATGCAGGAGCCGAGGCTCGGGGTGGCCGTGGTGACCATGGGGAACCGGCCCGACGAAGTCGACGCGCTGCTCAAGTCCGTTGCCAAGCAGGACCTGGCGCCCGACCGCATCGTGATCGTCGGCAACGGCTGTCGGCTGCCCGAGTTCGCCCGCCGCCTCGACCTGCCCGGCGAGGTCACCACCGTCGACGTCGAGGACAACCTCGGCTGCCCCGGCGGCCGTAACGTCGCCCTCGCCGCCCTGCGCGCGTTCGGCGACGTGGACGTCGTCGTCGAACTGGACGACGACGGACTGCTCGTCGACGTCGAGGTGTTCCGGCAGGTCCGGGATCTGTTCGCCGCCGACCCCCGTCTCGGCATCGTGGGCTTCCGTATCGCGGACGAGGACGGCGTGACCCAGCGGCGGCACGTGCCGCGCGTCGGCAACGCCGACCCCATGCAGGGGGGTTACGTCACCGGGTTCCTCGGCGGCGGCCACGCCCTGCGCATGGACATGCTCGCCGAAACCGGTGACTGGCCCGCCGAGTTCTTCTTCGCGCACGAGGAGACCGATCTCGCGTGGCGGGCGGCCGACGCCGGCTGGAAGATCCTCTACGCGCCCGAGCTGCTCCTCCAGCACCCCCGGACCTCACCCGCCCGGCACGCCGTCTACTTCCGGGTCACCGCCCGCAACCGCGTCTGGCTGACCCGCCGTCGGCTGCCCCTGCCGCTGATCCCGCTGCACCTGGGCGTCTGGATCCTGATCACGCTCCTGCGCACCCGTTCTACGGGCGGCCTACGGGCCTGGTTCGCGGGGTTCGCCGAAGGGCTGCGTGAACCGGCCGGGGAACGCCGGCCCATGCGCTGGCGCACGGTCTGGCAACTCACGCGACTGGGCCGCCCACCCGTCATCTGACGACGAGAATCCGTCAGTCCGTCAGTCCGTCAATTCATCAGTCCGTCAAACCGTCAATCGGGGAAGCCGTCAATCCGCCGATGCGGTAAGCCGTCAGTCCGGGAAGTCGGTCAAGTCGGGAGCCGGGGATGTCTTCCGGAGACGGGACGAGGGCCCCGGTCGTTCACCTCCGCCGACCGGAACCCTCTCGCGTCCCCGGAGCCAGGCCTGCGGCGACACTCCCCCGAGTCACGCGATCTACGCGTGCGCCGTCGAACCCGGTCCGATGCGAAGATCACATCAGGGATCGCCAACGGATCGCTAACATGTGGCCAGTGGTTCTCCGGGAGGTCGCGAACCGGTTGGCGTGAATACGCCGGGACGACTCCGGGAGCGGGCCGGAACCCAGCGGATTCCGGTTCCGACCGGCACGGAGAAGGTGGCGGGAACTCGTCCCCCAGGGGACGGAATTCCGCCGGGATCCAGGACAGGACCGGCGGGCACGTCCGCCGTGCGGGAAGGCGATGGGCGGAGTGATGCGGCGGTACGAGCTGCGGTTCGGACTGCTGGGACCTCCGGTCCTCTACGACGCGGCCGGCGTACACCCCATCGGCAGCCCCAAGGTGCGCGCGCTGCTCGCCGCGCTGCTGCTTGAGGCCGGACGGGTCGTCTCCGTCGAGTCGCTCAGGGAAGCGCTGTGGGGCGGGGCGCCCCCGGTGTCGGCGCGCGCCTCGCTGCACAACCACGTCACCCGGTTGCGCAGGCTCCTCGACGACCCGGAGCGGCTGCGGGCCGTACCGCCCGGGTACCTGCTGCGGGTCGACGACGGTGAACTGGACGTCGACGTGTTCGACGCCCGGGTGGCCCAGGCGCGCGCGGCTCACGGGCGGCGGGAGTGGGCGCCGGTGCTGCACGCCTGCGCCGACGCGCTCGCCCTGTGGCGCGGCAGCCCGCTCGGGGGCCTCCCCGCCGAACTCGGCGGCTTCGCCTTCGTGCAGCGCCTGGAGGAGGCCCGGCTGCTCGTGCTGGAGTGGCGTTACGACGCGGAGCTCGCCCTCGGCGGACCTCGACTGGGCGGCGTCGTACCGGAGTTGGCGGCGCTCGTCGCGGAGCACCCGTTCCGTGAGGCCTACCACCGCCAGCTCATGCTCGCCCTCCACCGCACCGGCCGCCAGGCCGAAGCCCTCGCCGTCCACCGCGACCTGCGCAACCGCCTGCGAGAGGAACTCGGCATCGAACCGGGCCCGGCGGTACGCCGGGCCCACGTGGAGGTGCTGCGGGGGCGCAGCGCGGCGGGGGAGCGGACGCCTTACGACGGAGGTGCCTCGGGTGGTGGGGCGGGTGCGGCCGCGTCGTGGCTTGTCGCGCAGTTCCCCGCGCCCCTGGAGGGCCCGTCAGCACCCGGTCAGCGGACAACCGCAGGTGCCGGTGAGCGAGCGGAGCCAGCCAGCGCAGTGCCGGCGGCACCCGTCCACCCCGGTTCTACGCGCGATGACTCCTCGGCGCCCCGCCCCGCTCAACTTCCGCCGTACCCGGCCCACTTCACCGGCCGAACCGCCACACGCGAAGAACTGACGCACACCCTCACCCCGCCACACGGCAACCCCCGTCCCCCCGCGTCCACCGACGGCGATTCCGCTCCGCAGGGGCCACCGGCACCCGCCCGCGAAGCCGCCACGCGTGCCGCCGCCCTCGGCCCCACCGACGGCGACCATGAAACCGTCACGGGTGGGGTGGGCGGAAACACAAGGGCCGAAGGCGAAGCCGAGGCCACGGCCCCCGTCCTCGTCGTGGTCAGCGGTACGGCCGGCGTCGGGAAGAGCGCGCTCGCGCTCCACGTGGCGCATCAGCTGCTGGATCGTTTCCCCGACGGTCAGCTCTACGTCCACCTGCACGGCGCCACCCCCGGCGTGCCCCCGCTCGCCCCCGGCCAGGCACTCGCCGCGCTGCTCAGAGACCTCGGCGCCGACCCCCGGCACATCCCCGAAGACCCGGACGCCGCAGGTGCGTTGCTGCGCTCCCTGCTCGCACCGACCCGCACCCTGCTGCTACTCGACGACGCCGCGAACGCCGCCCAGGTACGGCCCTTGCTCCCCGGCGGCCCCGGCTGCGCGGTGATCGTCACCAGCCGTTCCCCGCTCACCGCGCTCGACGGCGCCCGCCGCTTCCCGCTCGGCCCGCTCACCGGCGAGGACAGCGCGGCGCTGCTGCGCGCGGTCAGCGGGCGGGACGAGATCGACGCCGCCCACCCGCTGGTCGGCCTCACCGGCCGGCTCCCGCTCGCCCTCCGCGTCGTGGCCGCCCGCCTCGCCGCCCGCCGCGCGCTCACCCCCGACGTGCTGGCCGGTCAACTGGCCGCCGCGGAGAGCAGGTTGCAGCACCTCGAATACGACGACCTGAGCGTCCGGCGCTCCCTTGCCGTCGCCCATGACGCCCTCGCCGCCGCCGACCGCGCCGCCGACCGCGATGCCGCCGTCGCCCTGCGCCACATCGGCGCCCTCGACCTGCCCACCTACGGCGCCCCCCTGATCGCCCGGCTCACCGGCACCGACGAGCGCCGCGCCGAGGCCGCCCTGGACCGGCTCGTCGACGTGGCCCTCCTGGAGGAGACCGCCTACGGCCGCTACGCGCCCCACGACCTGGTGCGCGACTTCGCCCGTGAGCTGGCCGGGGCGGCCGACGGCGCCGAAGGCCCGGACCGCACCGGGGCCGCGCTCACCGCCCTGCGCTGGTTCGCCGCCGTCGCCGAACGCGCCCTCGTCGCGATCGTCGAACCCGGCCTCGACCGGGGCGACCGCCGCCGGCCCACCACCGCCCAGCCCCCCGAACACCAGCCGTACGCCGACGCCCTGCCGCCCTTCGAGTGCGCCGAACACGCCTTCGCCTGGGGCGACATGGAGCTGGAGAACATCGTCGCCCTGGTGGAGCGGTACGCCGACACCGCCGACACACGGATCAGCGCCTACCTCTCCACTCTCGTCCGGCTCCTCTACCCCTATGTCCTGCGCAGCGGCCGGGTCGCCGAGATGGAGGTGCTCGGCACCGCCGCGCTGGCCGCCGCACGCCGTCTCGGTGACGAGCCCGCCGAGGCCTACGCCCTGGGCGACCTCGCGGGGCTGCGCTTCCTCACCGGCCGCCAGCGGGAGGCCCTCGCCCTGACCGACGGGGCGCTGGCCCTCTGGCGGCGGCTGGGCGCGGTGTCCTGGATCCGGCGCGGCCTGAACAACCGGGGCCTGCTGCTGGAGGGGCTCGGCCGGTACGAGGAGTCGGGGGAGGCGCTGCGGCAGAGCCTGGACTACTCCCGGCAGCTGAACGACCCCTACGGCGAGGCCGTCACCCACAGCCATCTCGGCAACCTCCACGAGCACACCGACCCGCGCGCCGCCATCGAGCAGCACCGGCGCTCACTGGCGATCGGGGACGCGATCGGCGCCGTCATCGTGCAGCACTCGGCGCACTGCAACATCGGCTACGCCCATCTGAGCCTCGGTGAACCGGCGGCCGCCGCCGCGCACTTCGAGGAGAGCCTGCGCATCCTCGGCGGCCACGGCGACTGGCACGGCGAGTCCCAGACCCGGCTCGGTCTGGTCCGCGCACTGCGCGCCCTCGGCCGCACCGACCGCGCCCACCACGAGTGTGCCGAACTCCTGCGCCGCGCCGACGCCCGCGCCGACCGCTACAGCGGCGGTCTCGCCCGCCACCAACTCGGTCTGCTCCTGCGCGAGCAGGGGCGGGCCGGCGAGGCGTACGGCGTCTGGCGCGAAGCCCTCGCGGCCCTGGACGGCACGGACGAGCCGGACGTCCTCGCGGAGCTGCGCGGCCTGCTGGCACCCGGCGGCTGATCACTTCGCGTCGGCATAGCACTCCACCACCGCCGTCGTGAACGGGAAACGCACCGGTGTCTGTCCGAACGTAAGCCGTCCGGCCAGGTCCGCCGCCTCCCGTATCGCCGTCACGACCGTCTCCGTCTCCTCCTTGGGGCAGTGCACGATCACCTCGTCGTGCTGGAAGAAGACCAGCTCGGCCGCCAGGTCCGCGCAGGTCCGGCGGAGCGCCGCGAGCATCAGCAGAGCCCAGTCGGCGGCGCTGCCCTGCACCACGAAGTTGCGCGCGAAACGGCCCCGGGCGCGGGAGTTGGAGGAGGCGTATCCCGGCACCCAGCCCTCGGCCGGCTGCTCCTCCGGCTCCTCCTGGGGCATCCCCGCCTCCTCGGTGCCGTCACCCGCGCCGGTCGCCGGCGGGCAGGTCCGGCCCAGCCAGGTGCGCACCAGCCGGCCCTCCTCGCCCGCCCGCGCCGCCTCGTCGACGTAGGCCACCGCCTTGGGGAACCGGCGGCGGAGCGCGGCCAGGTTCTTCAGGCCGTCACCCGAGGTCTGGCCGTAGACCGCGCCGAGGACGGCGATCTTGGCCTCCTGGCGGTCGCCGGAGAAGGCGCGGTCGGAAACGGACTGGTAGAGGTCGGCCTCCCGCCCGGCGACCTCCATCAGCCCGGGGTCGCGGGAGATCGCCGCCAGCACCCGCGGTTCCATCTGGTCGGCGTCGGCCACGACCAGCCGCCAGCCGGGGTCGGCGACCGCGGCCCGCCGGATCACCTTGGGGATCTGCAGCGCGCCCCCGCCGTTGGTCACCCAGCGCCCGGTGACCGTGCCGCCCGCGTGGAACTCGGGCCGGAACCGGCCGTCGCGCACCCAGTCCTGGAGCCAGGTCCAGCCGTGCGCCACCCAGATCCGGTACAGCTTCTTGTACTCCAGGAGCGGTTTCACCGCCGGGTGGTCGACGGACGAGAGCTCCCAGCGGCGAGTGGACTTCACCTTGATCCCGGCCTGGGCGAAGGCCTTGATCACATCGGCGGGCAGATCCGGCCGCACCCGCCTGCCGAAGGCGGCCGAGACCTCGTCGGCCAGCTCGGCCAGCCTGCGCGGCTCACCGCCGCCCGCGTACCTCTCGCCGAGCAGCTCGCGCAGCACCTCGCGGTGGACGTCGGCGCTCCAAGGCACGCCCGCGCGGTTCATCTCGGCGGCGATCAGCATCCCCGCCGACTCGGCGGCGGTCAGCAGCCGCATCCGGTCCGGGTGCTCGGCCCGGTCGTGCCGGCGCTGCTGCTCGGCGTAGACCGCGAGCAGTTCGTCGAGCGGCAGGCGGGCGGTGCCCTGCGGCTCGAACAGCGGGGACTGCGCCCCCGGCTCGGCCGCGCGCTGCGGCGGATCGGGCGGTACAGGGCCGCCGCGGAGGCGGGCCAGGGCGGCGGCGGCCGAGCGTGGCTCGCCGGAGCGCCCCTCGTGGCCCAGCAGAAGTGTCTCGGCGTCCTCGATGTCGTAGCACCGCTCCACTCGCACCCCCGTGGCGAGCAGGCGCGGGTAGACCTCGGCGGTCGACCGCCACACCCAGCGCGTTACCTCCGGGCGGCCCCTGACCGCCCCGGCGAGATCGGGCTCCCGCCGCACCGGCCCGGCGGGCAGCCCGTCCGGACCGAGGGGGGCGACATCCACGCCACCGTCCTCGGCCGGAGCGAGAGCCCACCGGTCGGTCATGCCACGAGTCTGGCACCCGCCACTGACAATCGCCCTGACCTGGAAATTCAGCGCTCCGACGGGCTCTTCACCCGTCCTCCGCCGCCGCGTCGCCCGCCGCCTCCGCCGCGCCCGCCGCCTTTGCCGCCGCGTCCTTCTGCTCCAGCAGCAGCGACAGCACCTTGTTCATGTACTCCTCGGTCGCCGGCTTGGTGATGCCCAGCCCGCTGAGGACGCCGTCGCCGTTCTCGTGCTCCAGGAGGGCCAGCAGCAGGTGCTCGGTGCCGACGTAGTTGTGGCCGAGGCGCAGGGCCTCGCGGAAGGTGAGTTCGAGGGCCTTCTTGGCTTCGGGGCCGTAGGGGACGAGGTCGGGGACGTCGTCGGCGGCCGGCGGGAGCGCGGCCGTGGCCGCCTGACGCACGGTGTCCAGCAGGACGCCCTGCGCGAGGATCGCCTTGGCCGCGATGCCGTCCGGCTCGGCGAGCAGGCCGAGGACCAGGTGCTCGGGGCGGCCCTCGGGGGTGCGGGCCGCGAGCGCTTCGTTGTGGGCCGCCATCACCACGTTCCTGGCGCGCGGGGTGTAGCGGTCGAAGCCCTGGCTGGGGTCGGGACCGGCGGACTCCTTCGGCACGAAGCGCTTCTGCGCCGCCTGCCGGGTCACCCCCATGCTCTTGCCGATCTCGGTCCAGGACGCGCCCGAGCGCCGGGCCTGGTCGACGAAGTGGCCGATCAGGTGGTCGGCCACGTCGCCCAGGTGGTCGGCGGCGATCACCGCGTCCTGAAGCTGGTCGAGAGGTTCGGGGTGCACCTTCTTGATCGCCGCGATGAGGTCGTCGAGGCGTACGGATGCCGTGATGTTCGGGTTGGTAGCCATGTGTCAACCGTAGGTTGACACCCCTTCACTGTCAACCCTCGGTTGACACTCGGGGGCCCGCTGTCACGGCCGGTTGTCCACAGGGTGTGGACGGCCGCCGAAGACTGTCGGCGTCGCGTGGCACGATCGACACGTGACCAGCAGCAAGCCCAGCACCGTCGACCGAGCCTTCCAGAGCGCCCTGTACGACGACACCGACTCCGGCCTCGACACGGGCGCGTCCCTCCTCGCGGCCGACACCGACGCGGACGCGGAACTCGCGCACCGGGGCCGTGAGTTCGTCGCGGCCACCTGGCGGCGCGGCTGGCAGCCCGCCGACGTCGTACGACTGGTGCGGCGCGAACTGGACGACCCGCACGTCCGGCTGGCCGCCGGGCTGATCCGGGCGCAGGTGCCGGACGACCGGCCGCGCGGCCCCCGCTGGCAGGCGCAGCTCGACGCGCTGCCCGAGGAGGACGGTCACGCACGCGTGGGCGACCGTTTCTCGCACGCCACCGCCGTCCTGGAGCTCTACCGCCTGCTGCTCCGGCTGCCCGCCCTGGAGCCCCTCGACGAACCACGATCCGCTTCCGCCGCGCACCGTCCGGCGTCCCGCATGCTCACCCGGATCCGCGCGCTGCTCGCCAAGGCCGAGGCGACCGGCTATCCGGAGGAGGCGGAGGCGCTCAGCGCCAAGGCGCAGGAACTGATGGCCCGGCACAGCGTCGACGAGGCGCTGCTCGCCGCGGGGGCGCCCGCGCCGGACGCGCCGGGTGCCTGCCGGATCGGGGTCGAACCGCCGTACGAGCAGGCCAAGGCGGTCCTGCTGGACGCGGTCGCCACGGCCAACCACTGCCGCGCGGTGTGGAACGAGCCGCTGGCCTTCTCCACGGTCGTCGGCTTCGAGGCGGACCTGGAGGCGGTCGAACTGCTCCACACCTCGCTGCTGGTGCAGGCCACACACGCGATGACAAAGGCGGAGGCGGCGCAGCGGGCGGGCGGCCGCAAGCGCACGAAGACCTTCCGCCAGTCCTTCCTGGCGGCCTACGCCCACCGGGTCGGCGACCGCCTCAGAGCGGCCGCGCGGTCGGCCGTGGCCGAGACCGAGGCACCCCAGACCCTGCTCCCGGTCCTGGCCACGAGGGAGATGGCCGTGACCGACCACCTGAACCGGATGTTTCCCGCCACCACCACGACCCGCCTGCGCGGAGTGACCGACGAGGCCGGCTGGGCAGAGGGCACAAGAGCAGCGGACCAGGCCCAGGTCCGCTCCCACCGTCAACTTCCCTGAGCCTCACCGCGCCCCGTAGGGGGCGCGGCCGCGGCGCCCCGCGAGTGGGTGTGGGGCTGTGTGGATATGCGGCTGCCGCCGCGTGGGCGCGGCGCCTCTCATCGGCGGTGAGTCGAACCCCGACCGTGGTAGTGCCCCGACAGGGGCGTGGGGCTGTGTCGATTTGCGGCTGCCGCCGCGTGGCGCGATGCCTCTCATCGGCGGTGAGTCGAACCCCGACCGTGGTAGTGCCCCGACAGGGGCGCGGGGAACTGCGCGAGAACCCCCACCGGCGGTCAGCCGAAGCCCGGCCCCCAGGCCCCGGATTCAGTCCCCCACCTGCTGAAACGCCCCCACCGCGGCGTTCACCTTCTCCGCCGACCCCTTGCCCGCCACCGCTCCGTACTTCCACGGAAAGCTCTGCGTCGCGGCGGTCCCCGGCAGGGACACCGTCATCGACGTGGCCGCGAGACTCGCCTGGTCGCCGTCCTTGCCGCGCACGTAGCTGACCGAGAACGTCGCGGAGTCGCCCTTGGCGAGCTTGAGCTCCTCCGTCTTCGCCCCCGACTGCGCGGCGACCGCCGCCGACGTACCGCCCGCCTTCAGCGTGACCCCCGCGAAGCCGTCCAGCGTGCACGGCGCGCTCTGGTTGGTGATGCTCACTGGCACCTCACCGGTGTCCCCCGCGGCCGGCGCGACGCTCGCGGAGCCGACTTGGACGGATACCTTGCCGATCTCGCAGGCCGAGCTGTTCTTGCCGCTGGAGCCCGATCCGCCGGCGCCGCAGGCGGTCAGGGCGAGGGTGGCGGCGAGGGCGGTGACGGTGAGCGGAATGACGCGCATGAGCAGTTCCCCATCGAGGTCGTGACGGTGTCCCAGCATCATCACGCCCCGCCCCGCGCCCTGCGCGCCCGCCCCCGCCCTCGGAGCTTCCACGGTGTGCTGCCGCCGGCCCGCGCAGGCCGGCGGCAGCACACCGCGCGGCGGTCGAACACGGCCCTACTGCCCAAGACTCGCCGTCGCCAGCCCCGACGGCAGCTTGCCGCCCTCGGCCTTGGTGTAGGTCTCCTCGCCCGCTTTTCCGGACCAGGTGACTTTCATGCCTGCCTTGCTGACCGAGTCGACCATTCCGGTGACCCGGTCCTTGCTGCCGTCCGTGCAGGTGAGATGGATCATCCGCATCCCGGCCTCCTCACCGGCGGTCCCGCTGCACACGGCTCCGCCGGTCTCGAAGAGCCCGGCTTTCTTGCCGGTGACGACCAGCGCGACGATCTTGCCGCCGCTCGTGGTGATCCAGCTGCCCTGGAGCGAGTCGGAGGAGGCCGTGGCGCTGCCCGAACCGGCCGTGGCGGTGGCGGCCGCGGACGACGTGTCCGACGGGGTGGCCGAGGAGCCGCTGCCGGAGCCGCCACCGCTGCACGCGGTCAGCGCGAGCGCGCCCACCAGTCCCGTGACGGCGGCCGCGATCCGCAGGGCCGGCCGGGTGGCCGCCGCAGCCGTCCGAGCCGAAGCGGTCTCCATGTGCGTCGTAGCCGTACTCGCCGTAGCCGTGGTCACCGCAACGCTCCCAAGCTCTAGGGGGTCGGCCGACCCGGCCGCCCGAACGACAGCGGCAAGCTACCAGGACTCACCTGGAGAACTTGCGGACGCCAGGTAGGTATCCACTGTGGGCTTGGTCCCGTCGCGGTCGTGCACCCGCGTGCGCTCGCGTCACCCGCCCGCGCGACGCGAGCGCACGCGCGCGTGACCGTGTGGCTCACGCCCGGCGCCGAGGCGCTCCGCAGGGGCCTCCGCCGGGGGCCTGGCGCTCCCCACCTGCCGCTTTCACCTTCCCGCACCGGTCGCGCCGGGGCCAGACCCGCTCCGGCCCGTCTCGCTCACCGGACAGTCACATGGACACTGGAACACCTGGGCCGGTGTCAGCGTCTTTCCTTGGTGCGTGAAGAATCGATCCGGTCGATCCCGTGCGGATGACAGTGCGCGGGATCACGGGGGCTGGCGGTCGCATGTCCTGCGGAAACAGGGGCAGACGCTGGAACGGGTTGAGTAAAGCGGACGTCAAAGCTGTAACCGCAGGAACACCCCGCGTGCACGTGCATCTGCTCATGCATCTGCACGTGAACAAGGTTATGATCCGGGTCAGTTGACCGCTGCACCAATGGTCACATCAGCCAGTTAGTGCACCACCGGGGAGCGACCTGTGGACCTCGACGTTGACGGCGGGTACGGGGGGTTTGACGTGTACAACGGCATGGCTGCCACGCAGCTGGACGGAGTGGCCTGGCAGAAGAGCAGACACAGCAACTCGCAGGGCTCCTGCGTGGAGTTCGCCCGGCTGCCGGGCGGCGACGTGGCGGTCCGCAACTCGCGCTTCCCGGACGGGCCCGCGCTCGTCTACACGCGCGCCGAGATCGAGGCGATGCTTCTCGGGGTCAAGGACGGCGAGTTCGACCACCTGGTCACGAGCTGACGGCGGTCGCACCTGGAGCGTCTCGGTACATTCGGTACACAGTGCGCGGTAACGCGCGTAGAAACCCGGCGTCCGAAGACGCCGGGTTCCTCACTCGGCGGACTGCAGTCGGAACAGCGCCCACACGACCTTGCCGCTGAGGGTTCCCGCCAGCGGATGCCAGCCCCAGCTGTCACTGAAGGAGTCGACCAGGAACAGCCCGCGGCCCGACTCCGCCGAGAAGTCGTCGGAGTCGCGGGGAGTGGGCGTCTCGTGGCTGGGGTCGCGCACCGCGCACACCAGCCGTCCGGTCCACCGCATCAGGTGCAGCCGCACCGTCGGCCCCTGTGGCGCGGCGAGGCAGTCGGTCTCCCCGGGCACCGCGTGCCGCAGGGCGTTGGTGACGAGCTCCGAGACGACGAGACAGACGTCGTCGAAGCGGTCGCCGACGTCCCACTGGCCGAGCGTTCTCCGGGTGAACAGACGCGCTTCGCGCACCGCTTCGTAGCGGGCGGGCAGGGCACAGGAGGCGGCGTTGGACACGGCCGCGGGATCAAGCGGCGGAAGGCCCTGCCGTAATGGCTTGAGCATGGTCGATCCATTCGTCCCCATGCGAGGCACTCCCGGGAATTCGCGGTCGTTGCGATGCAGCGGTGGCGCGGGACCATGGTTTCGGATGCGCAGAGCAGATGCAAGGGCAGATGCACGTGCAGGAGACCGAATTGGACCCTCCCGTACCGCTTCTTGGTCATTTTTTCCGCCAACTTCCCATCCTTGGCTCACTACCTGCTTGCAACTTCCTGCGCTTAAACTTTGGCCGCTTACCGTTTCCGTAACCGGACGAGTACTGCTCGAAGTGTTTTAGTGGCAGACTGCGGGCCCTGAAGACGGTTGGGGAGGCTGGCGAACGTGAGCGCGGGAGAGCCCGGATCGGTGGTGCGGCGAATGCTGCTCGGCTCGCAACTCAGGCGGCTGCGTGAGGCCCGGGGGATCACCCGCGAGGCCGCGGGGTACTCGATCCGTGCCTCCGAGTCGAAGATCAGCCGCATGGAGCTGGGCCGGGTGAGTTTCAAGACGAGGGACGTGGAAGACCTACTGACGCTGTACGGCATCACCGACGAGGCCGAACGCGAGCAGCTCCTCTCCCTGGCCCGCGAGGCCAACGTGGCCGGCTGGTGGCACAGCTACTCCGACGTCCTGCCGACCTGGTTCCCCACCTATGTCGGGCTGGAGGGCGCGGCCCATCTGATCCGCGCCTACGAGGTGCAGTTCATCCACGGTCTGCTACAGACCGAGGAGTACGCGCGCGCGGTGGTGCGGCGCGGTATGAAGGGGGCCGGCGAGGCCGACGTCGAGCGCCGGGTCACGCTGCGCATGGAGCGGCAGAAGTACCTGGTGGCCGAAAACGCCCCCGACTTCCACATCGTCCTCGACGAGGCCGCCCTGCGCCGCCCCTACGGCGACCGCGAGGTGATGCGCGGCCAGCTCCAGCACCTGGTCGAGATCTCCGAGCGGCCCAACGTACGGCTGCAGATCATGCCGTTCAGCTTCGGCGGGCACTCCGGGGAGGGCGGCTCCTTCACCATCCTGAGCTTCCCCGAGTCGGACCTGTCCGACGTGGTCTACCTGGAGCAGCTCACCAGCGCCCTCTACCTCGACAAGCGCGAGGACGTCGCCCAGTACGAGCAGGCGCTGAAGGAACTCCAGCAGGACAGCCCGGGACCGGACGAGAGCCGGGACCTGCTGCGCGGGCTGCTGCAACTGTCGTAGACACCCGTCGTGGATGTCTGCCGTGGGTATGTCGACGCACCTGGGGATTCCCCTAGATCATCGAACTGGTGCCCCAACTCCCCTGTGACGCCAGTAGCATGACGCGTGATCAGACCGTGATGTGGATGTGGACCGGGGGTTCGCATCGACTGCCGTCGCAGCAGGGGATCGAGGGATCACATGTCGTCCTATTTCACCGACCTGGCCCAGCAGTACATCGACGGTGAGTGGCGCCCGGGGACCGGTTCCTGGGACATCATCGACTTCAACCCGTACGACGGTGAGAAGCTCGCGTCGATCACGATAGCCGCGGTCGAGGAGATAGATCAGGCCTACCAGGCCGCGGCGCGGGCCCAGAAGAAGTGGGCCGCCACCAACCCCTACACCCGACGCGCCGTCTTCGAGAAGGCCCTGCGCCTCATCGAGGAGCGGGAAGCGGAGATCACCGAGGCGATCATCGCCGAGCTCGGCGGCACGCACCTGAAGGCCGCCTTCGAGCTGCACCTCGCCAAGGAGTTCCTGCGCGAGTCGATCCAGTGGTCGCTGCGCCCCGAGGGCAGAATCCTGCCGTCCCCGGTGGACGGCAAGGAGAACCGCGTCTACCGCGTGCCGGTCGGTGTGGTGGGCGTGATCAGCCCCTTCAACTTCCCCTTCCTGCTGTCGATCAAGTCGGTCGCCCCGGCGCTCGCGCTCGGCAACGCCGTGGTCCTCAAGCCGCACCAGAACACCCCGATCGTCGGCGGCACCCTGGTCGCGAAGATCTTCGAGGACGCCGGCCTCCCCGGCGGCCTGCTCAATACCGTCATCACCGACATCGCGGAGATCGGCGACGCCTTCATCGAGCACCCGATCCCGAAGGTCATCTCCTTCACCGGCTCCGACAAGGTCGGCCGCCACGTGGCCACCGTCTGCGCCTCGCTCTTCAAGCGCTCGGTGCTCGAACTGGGCGGCAACAGCGCGCTCGTGGTCCTCGACGACGCCGACATCGACTACGCGGTCGACGCGGCGGTCTTCAGCCGGTACGTCCACCAGGGCCAGGTCTGCATGGCCGCCAACCGTGTCCTGGTCGACCGCTCGATCGCGGACGAGTTCACCGAGAAGTTCGTCGCCAAGGTCAGGACCCTCAAGGTCGGCGACCCGAGCGACCCGCAGACCGTCATCGGCCCGCTGATCAACTCCCAGCAGGCGGAGTCGGTTTCGGCCACGGTCCAGCAGGCCGTCGCCGAGGGCGCCACGGCCCTGGTGCACGGTACGACCACCGACAACCTGGTCGAGCCCTCGGTCCTGACCGGCGTCCCGGCCGACTCCGGCCTGCTCCGCCAGGAGATCTTCGGCCCGGTCGCCTTCCTCATCCCGTTCGACGGCGAGGAGGAGGCCGTACGCCTGGTCAACGACACCCCCTACGGCCTCAGCGGCGCGGTCCACACCGGGGACGTCGAGCGGGGCGTGGCCTTTGCCAAGCAGATCGACACCGGGATGTTCCACGTCAACGACGGCACCGTCCACGACGAGCCCGTCGTCCCCTTCGGCGGTGAGAAGCACTCCGGGATCGGCCGCCTGAACGGCGAGACGACGGTGGAGTCCTTCACCACCCTGAAGTGGATCTCGGTACAGCACGGCCGGAGCGGCTTCCCGTTCTAGTCTCGTTCCAGAAATCAGCTCCAGAAATCAGCTCCAGGAATCCGTTCCGGAAGCCCGTTCCGGAAGCCTGTGAACAGTGCGGCCGCCCCGGGCCCTTTAGGACGCGATCTGTCCTAAAGGGCCCGTAGCCTCGGTCAGGTCAGGGCAACACGACCCGAGGAAAGGCGGCCGGACATGGTCACTCACGTTCCCGCGGAAGCACACGGCGACGAGCGCGGAGCACTGCTCTCGTTCATCGAGGAGCAGCGTGGCGGCATCCGCCGGGCGCTCCTCGGCCTCACCGACGAGCAGGCCGCGAGCAAGCCCAGCGCGAGCGAGCTGTCCCTGTCCGGCCTGCTCAAGCATGCCGCCGAGGTCGAGCAGAGCTGGATCGCCCGCGCCAAGCAGGAGCCGCCGGCGATCCAGCGCGACCAGACGAACTGGCACGAGACCTTCCAGCTGGTCGGCGACGAGACGGTGGCCTCCCAGCTCGCCCACTGGGAGCAGGTCGCCGCCGAGACCGAGAAGTTCATCCGCTCGGTCCCCAGCCTCGACGACACCTTCCCGCTCCCGCCACAGCCCTGGTTCCCGCCGGAGGGCCGGGTCTCCATGCGCTGGGTCTGCCTCAACCTGATCCGCGAGACCGCCCGTCACGCGGGCCACGCCGACATCATCCGCGAGTCCCTGGACGGGAAGACGGCCTTCGAACTGGTGGCGCTGGAACAGGCCTCCTAGCTCTCGGCGGCCCCTGGTCCTCAGTGGTGGAAGCTGGTGGCCGCGCCCTTGTCATGGGTCAGTGGACGCGGCTGCCGGCGCAGTTCGGGCAGCAGCCGGGACAGGTCCTCGACGAACAGGTCCGCCAGGTCCTTCGAGAAGCCGTTGCGGCACACCACCCGCAGCACGGACAGGTCCTCCCGGTTCGCCGGGAAGGTGTACGCCGGCACCAGCCAGCCGCTCTCGCGCAGCCGCCGGGAGACGTCGAAGACGTCGTACGCCGTCACGTGGTCGGCGGTGGTGAAGGCGAACACGGGCAGTTCGTCGCCCCGGGTGAGCAGCCGGAAGTCGCCGAGCGCCGCGATGCGTTCGGCGAGCCCGGTCGCCACGTCCCGGGACGCCTGCTGCACCGCGCGGTAGCCGTCCCGGCCGAGGCGCAGGAACGTGTAGTACTGCGCGACCACCTGGGCACCGGGGCGGGAGAAGTTGAGGGCGAAGGTGGGCATGTCGCCGCCCAGGTAGTTGACCCGGAAGACCAGTTCCTCGGGCAGCGCCTCCTTGTCCCGCCACAGCGCCCAGCCGACGCCCGGGTAGACCAGCCCGTACTTGTGCCCCGAGGTGTTGATCGACGCCACGCGCGGGAGGCGGAAGTCCCACACCAGGTCCTCGTCGAGGAAGGGCGCGATCATCGCGCCGGACGCGCCGTCCACATGGACCGGGACGTCGATTCCGGTGCGCTCCTGGAGGGCGTCCAGGGCGGCGCACAGGTCGGCGATCGGCTCGTACGACCCGTCGAAGGTGGAGCCGAGGATGCCGACCACCCCGATGGTGTTCTCGTCGCAGAGGTCGGCGGCGGCCTGCGGGTCCAGGTGGTAGCGGTCACCCTCCATGGGCACGAACCGGGGCTCCACCTCCCAGAAGTTGCAGAACTTCTCCCAGCAGACCTGGACGTTGATCCCCATGATCAGATTCGGGCGGGCGCCGCCCGGATAGCGGTCGGCGTTGCGCTGCGCCCAGCGCCGCTTCAGCGCCATCCCGGCCAGCATGCAGGCCTCGCTGGAACCGGTCGTCGAACAGCCGATGGTGTCGGCCGGATCCGGCGCGTTCCACAGGTCGGCGAGCATCGCCACACAGCGCCGCTCCAGTTCGGCGGTGCGCGGGTACTCGTCCTTGTCGATCATGTTCTTGTCGTCGCACTCCGCCATCAGGATCCCGGCCTGGGGCTCCATCCACGTGGTGACGAAAGTGGCCAGGTTCAGCCGGGCGTTGCCGTCCAGCATCAGCTCGTCGTGAACCAGCTGGTAGGCGGTGGAGGGCGGCAGCGGGCCGTCCGGCAGCCGGTGCGTGGGCGGGGCCTCGGCCATGCCGGCGACCGGGTTCGCCTCACCGAAGAACGGGTTGACGGACATCGATCGCTCTTGATGCTTCTGAGGACCTTTGTGCAGCGGCATGAGGAGTGCCTCCTGGACGACTTGAACGACTTGAACGACTCGAACGGCTCGAACGGCTCGATGAAATTCACCAAGGGTCAGCGCAGGGCCGTACCGTCCGCGCGCAACTGCATTCTCGGCCGCCCGGTCACCAGCAGCCACGCGGGCAGCGACGCGATGCTCAGCAGCACGATGATGCTCGGCGAGGCCACGAGCACCGCGGCCGTGAACAGGCTCACCCAGCCCTGCCGGGTGATCGCCAACAGCATGCCCAGGACACCCGCCACCACGCCCACCGACGGCTGGACGGCGGGCACCAGGGCATGGGCGCACAGCCCGAAGGCCGAGCCGATGAACACCGACGGGAAGATCCGGCCACCGCGGAAACCGCAGGAGGCGGCCACCGTCAGCGCGGCCAGCTTGACGACCGTCATCACGGCGAACTGTCCCGCCGACCAGCCCTCCGGGTCCTTCGCCAGCTCCGCGACCTGGTCCAGCCCCTTGAAGAGCGTCAGACGACCGCCCAGCGCCCCCAGCAGGCCCAGCACGAACCCGCCCACCGGAAGCGCCACCATGGGGTGTCCCAGGCGCCGGAAGGCGCCGTGGACGTACGGGAAGGCGCGGACGGCGGCCATGCCGAGCAGCGCGGCCGCGGGGGCGATCACCAGGGCCGCCAGCAGATCCGGCCAGCCCGTCCGGCCGGGCGCGGGCAGTCCGAGGTCCAGGGACGGACGGGCCAGCAGGTCGGTCGTCATCGCGCCCGCCGCGGCGGCGATCAGCGGCCCGAAGAGGTTGTCCCACAGCGCTCCCTTCAGCGGCTTCCCGGCCAGTGCCTCGGAGATCACCAGCGCCGCCGCCACCGGTGTCCCGAACAGCGCCCCGAGCGTCGCCGCGTCGGCCAGCGCGGGCCACAGCGAACCCGGCAGCCGGGGCGCCGCGAGCCGCCCCAGCCACAGCGCGAGCCCGACGTTGACCGCGATGATCGGGTTCTCCGGACCGAGACTCGGCCCGCCCGCCAGCATCAGCGCGGTCGCCAGCAGCAGTCCCGGCAGCACGACGGGCGGCAGTGCCACGGCCTCCAGGCCCAGGGTGGCCGGATCGGGCCCCGCGTGGCCGGGCACCTTCCACACCACCAGCCCCACCGCGATCCCGGTGGCGGTCAGCATCACCAGCATCCACAGCACCGAGTACCGCCCGATGCCCAGCGCGTCCGGCAGGTTGTTCCACAGCACGTGCTGCAACCGTTCGGCCAGCGAACTCACCAGCAGGAACAGCAGGCTGCTGCCGACACCGACGACGAGGGCGGGCAGGATCAGCGGCAGCAGGGCACGCGCGGGGGCCGAGGGCGGGGTGGGAAGCGCCTGCGGCGCGGTGTCCTGGGCCACGGGCCCACCATAAGCGGGCAAAACAGGCACAACACCCTGGAGGCTGCCGTACGGAACGGGCTTGCACCTCACGTGGCGTGAGGACCCAGTCTGGAGCGCGGAAAGGAGCGGAAGTGAGCTACTCGGTGGGACAGGTCGCCGGGTTCGCCGGTGTCACCGTGCGCACCCTGCACCACTACGACGAGATCGGCCTGCTGGTCCCGGGCGAGCGCAGCACCGCGGGCCACCGGCGCTACGGCGAACGAGACCTCGACCGGCTCCAGAAGATCCTGTTCTACCGGGAGCTCGGCTTCCCGCTCGACGAGGTCGGCCCTGCTCGACGACCCGGATGCGGATCCGCGCGCACACCTGCGCCGGCAGCACGAACTGCTCACCGCCCGGATCGAGAAGCTGCGGAAGATGGCCGCGGCCGTGGAACACGCCATGGAGGCACGCAGGATGGGCATCAACCTCACCCCCGAGGAACGCTTCGAGGTCTTCGGCGACAAGGACCCCGAGCAGTACGCCGAGGAGGCCGAGCAGCGCTGGGGCGGCACCGAGGCCTACGCGGAGTCGCAGCGCCGCGCGGCCCGCTACACCAAGGCCGACTGGCAGCGCATGAAGGCCGAGGTCGACGACTGGAGCGCGCGTTACGCCGCCCTGGTGAAGGCGGCCGAGCCGGCGGCCGGCGAACGGGCCATGGACATGGCCGAGGAGCACCGGCGGCACATCTCGGCCTGGTTCTACGACTGCCCGCACGAGATGCACCGCTGCCTCGCCGCGATGTACGTCTCCGACGAGCGCTTCAAGGCCTTCTACGACTCGATGGCCCCGGGCCTGGCCGAGCACCTCAAGGAGGCGATCGAGGCGAACGCGGCCCGGCACACGGCGTGACCGGACCGGCGGCAGAGGGCCTGGTGGCTACTCCTTGTCGAGGATGACGGCCGTGCCGTACGCGCAGACCTCCGTCCCCGCGCCCGCCGCCTCCGTCACGTCGAAACGGAAGGCCAGCACGGCGTTGGCCCCACGCGCGCGTGCCTGGTCCACCAGCCGGTCCATGGCCTGGTTGCGGGTCTGTACGAGCGTTTTCGTCAGCCCCCTCAGCTCGCCCCCGACCATCGACTTCAGACCCGCGCCGATCTGACTGCCCAGGTGCCGGGAGCGCACGGTCAGCCCGAAGACCTCGCCGACGACCTCCCGCACCCGGTACCCGGGAACGTCGTTCGTGGTGACGACCAGCACATCGGCCTGCGGCCCCTGACCGCCGCCGTACTCTTCGATACCCATGTCCACAGCCATTCCCCAGGCCGGGCACAGTCCACCCAGGTTCCACCGGTGGAACCTGGGGCGGACACATTACGTTGATAGCTTTGTGCGCCCGCACAAGGAACCAGCTGTGCCCTCACCCTTCAGGAGCCCGGAACCGTGACGACCGGAACCGCGATGACGCTCGCCCTCGGCCCGAGCTGGCTGGATCCCAACAAGCTGCTCGACTCGTTCGGCATCTGGGGCCTGCTCCTGGTCGTCTTCGCCGAGTCCGGGCTGCTGATCGGCTTCTTCCTCCCGGGCGACTCCCTCCTCTTCACCTGCGGCCTGCTGATCACCTCGAACCAGCTGGACTTCCCGCTGTGGGGCGCCATCGCCCTGATCTGCCTCGCCGCGATCCTCGGCGACCAGGCGGGCTACATGTTCGGCAAGAAGGTCGGCCCGACGCTCTTCAACCGCCCGGACTCCCGCCTCTTCAAACAGGAGAACGTCGCCAAGGCGCACGAGTTCTTCGAGAAGCACGGCCCGAAGTCCCTGATCCTGGCCCGCTTCGTGCCGGTGATCCGCACGTTCACGCCGATCATCGCCGGCGTCAGCGGCATGGCCTACCGCTCGTTCCTGACCTTCAACGTCATCGGCGGCGTCATGTGGGGCGCCGGCGTCACCCTGCTCGGCTCCTGGCTCGGCAAGATCGACCTCGTCAAGAACAACATCGAGGCGATCCTGATCCTGATCGTCCTCATCTCGGTGGTCCCGATCATCATCGAGTTCCTGCGGGCCCGCGCGAAGGACAAGAAGGCAGCCCGCACGGAGCAGCCGCTCCAGCACCAGGCGGCCCCCCAGGCGATGGACGACGCGACCACGCAGCTCCGCCGGATCGAGCCGGCGTACACCCCCCAGCAGCCCCAGCAGCAGCCCCAGCCCCAGCAGCAGTACGGGTACGGCCAGCAGCAGCCCCAGCCCCAGCAGCAGTACGGGTACGGCCAGCAGCAGCCGTACTACGACCAGAACGGCTACTACCACCAGGGCGGCTACGGCCAGCAACAGCAGAACCCGTACACCGAGGACCAGTACCGGGCACCGTGAACTGGAGCGCCCCTTCAGGGGCGCGGGGCTGGACACATGTGCGGCTCCGCCGCGTGGGCGCGACAAGCCACAACGCACCCGCACCCGCACCCGCCCACGCGCCGGCTCCCCCCAAAGGCGCTCAGAACCCCCTGGTCCGCTTCGCGGCCCTGCGCTTCCCGGCCGACCCCACCCGCAGGGTCAGCCGGGAGATCTCCGACCCCAGATTGACCCCGATGGCGATCGCCATGGCGAGCGACGCCGCCTTGGCCAGTGACACCAGCCCCTTGTCGACCTCGTTCTGAGCCATCGACAGCAGCCCGAAGTAGGTCGCCGACCCCGGCAGCAGCGGTCCGATCGCCGCCGTCGTGTACGGCAGCGCGGAGGCGAACCGGAACCGCGACAGCAGCTGCCCGAACAGCCCCACCAGCCCCGCCGCGACGGCCGTGGAGGCGACCGGCGAAATCCTCCCGGCGTACTGCATCGCACCGTAGACCGACCACGCGACACCTCCGTTCAGGGTGACGGCCAGCAAGGTGGATCGTTCCTGCTGGAGCAGTACGGCGAAGGTCAGCGACAGCACCATCGACGCGGCGATCTGCAGCAGCGGCCGTTCGGAGCCGACCAGCGCCGCGTCGGGATTGAGCCGGCCGCCCAGCTTCACACCGAAGTACAGGACCGTCAGCACCCCGATGACGATGCCGACGAAGAAGTACATGACCTCCAGCAGCCGTGCGGCGGCGGTGATGTAGAAGCCGGTGAGCCCGTCCTGGACGCCCGCGACGAGGGCCCGCCCGGGCAACAGCGCGAACAGTCCACCGGTGACGACGGCGGACGCCGCGACGTCGACGTGGGCGAGCGAGAAAGCGACCCCGATCGCGGCCGGCGGCATCGCGGCGATCATGAACTGGTAGAACTCCGGCAGCCCCCGCCCCGCGCACAGCCACGCCAGCCGGTCGCCGAGCATCGCGCCGACCGCGGCCGCCACGAACATCAGCAGGTCGCCGCCGACGAGCAGGGAGGCGGCCCCGGCGAGCAGCCCGCTCGCCGCGGTCAGCGCCCAGCCGGGGTACGGGTGCCGGTTGCGGCGGATCTCCGCGAGCCGCCGGTAGGCCTCCTCCAGGGAGACATGGGTCTCGGGGTCGGTGAGGTCGTCCACGAGCCGGAACACGGCGGACAGGCGGGTGTAGTCGGTCCCGCGCCGCCGCACCGTCCGGGACGCCGTCACCGGGTCGTCGACCAGTGACGGCTGGTACGAGATCGCCAGCAGCGTGAAGGTGACGCCCGGCTCACAGCGGTCGAGGCCGTACGACCGGCAGACCGCGAACATCGCGGCCTCCACGTCCTCCGCGCCCTCGCCGCCGGCCAGCAGCAACTCGCCGATCCGCAGGGTCAGGTCGAGCACGCGCGGGACGGCGGGGCCGCCGTCCTCGGCCTTCTGCACCGGCTCCGGCGCCGGCCGCTCGGCCACCGGCATGCGCAGCATCGTGCGCATCCGGTCCTGCCAGGGCGCGTCCTTGACGAGGCTGACCGCGGGGAACCCGGAGGCGGGCGTGAAGACGGGCGGGGCGTCCTGGGCGCTGTAGGTGCTCGGCAGGCTGAACGCCGACCCCTCCGGCTCCGCGATCACCGGCTGCGGCGCCGCGAGCCCCTCGGGCACCGAGAACTCGGACGTCGTCTCCGGCTCACCCGCGCCGCCGTCGGGGACCTCGACGCCCCGGGGGACGGCGAACTCGGACGTCAGCTCCGGGTCGTACCGCGCCTCGTCCGCCCCGGGCTTGCGGTCCTCCGCCTCCGTCACCCTCGTAACGCTCCCTGAACGACACCTTCACTACAGCCACGACAGCCTCAGTATGCGCGTGACCACACAGCGGACACGAAAACCGGCCGTGAAGGATCACGCGGACCCGAAAACCAGCTGTGAAGGATCAAGCGGACCCGAAAACCAGCCGTGGGGGATCACGCGGACACGAAAAACGGGCCCCACGCGTGCGTGCGGCCCGTTTCCCGGTGTCGGCCCACCGGGGTGGTCTCAGTGACCGCCGGTCTCCTTGAAGCGCTTGTAGGACCGCTCGATCTCCGCCTCCGCGTCGGTGCGGCCCACCCAGTTGGCGCCCTCGACGGACTTGCCGGGCTCCAGGTCCTTGTAGACCTCGAAGAAGTGCTGGATCTCCAGGCGGTCGAACTCCGACACGTGGTGGATGTCGCGCAGGTGCTCCACGCGCGGGTCGGTGGCCGGAACGCACAGCAGCTTGTCGTCGCCGCCGGCCTCGTCCGTCATCCGGAACATGCCGATCGCGCGGCAGCGGATCAGACAGCCCGGGAAGGTGGGCTCGTCCAGGATGACCAGCGCGTCCAGCGGGTCGCCGTCCTCGCCGAGGGTGTTCTCGACGAAGCCGTAGTCGGTCGGGTAGGCGGTCGAGGTGAAGAGACGACGGTCCAGGCGGATCCGACCGGTCTCGTGGTCCACCTCGTACTTGTTCCGCGAACCCTTCGGGATCTCGATCGTGACGTCGAACTCCACCGGTGGCTCCTCCATGATCAACACATAGTTCTGGTGGTTAAGTGTCCCTCACGCAGGTGTGTGATCGCGAAAGGGGCTGGTGGTCGTGCCAGAGCTGAGGCCTTGGCAGTCCGCGAAACCGCGTGTGCGGAAGATCGCGGACGCCCTACGACCGCGTCTGGCACACCTGGTGACCGCCACGAAGCCGCAGGTCGCGCGGTTGCGGGGGGCAGTGGGACCGCAGCTCGCACGCGTCACGCGCGCGACCGGACCCCGGCTGGCCACCCTGGCCCGCTCCCCTCGACCTCGATTCCGGACCCTCAGGACCTGGCAGTACACCGCGGGCGCCGCCACTGCCGGGCTCGCCCTGGCCGCCGGTGCGGTGACCGCGGCGGGCCCCTGGGACGCCGACGGTCAGCGTACGGCCGAGCGGGACCGGGCCGCCGCCCTGGAGCGCTCGGGTGGCACAGATCACGGCTCCGGTGCGGACTTGGTCACAGCCGATGGCGAGCCCAGCCCCGCGCCCAGCGCCGGATCCGTCCTGACGGGCCTGGGTGCCGCCACGAACACCGTGAAGTCGGCCCCCGCCGGAAAGTCCGTCGACATCTCCACGACGGCCGTCACGGACCTCCTGCGGCCCCTGCTGGCCTCCACGGCGCTCGGCGGCACCCGCACCGCCGTGGTCGTCGACGTGGCCAGCGGGGCGCGCCTGTACGGCTCCGGCGCCGACACGGCCCTCACCCCCGCCTCCACCACCAAGATCGCCACCGCCGTCGCCGCCCTCTCCGCCCTCGGTCCCGACCACCGCATCACCACGCGGGTGGCCCTGGAACCCGGTACGAGGGAGGTCGTCCTGGTCGGCGGCGGCGACCCCACCCTGACCGCCCGCGAGGACGCGGCCGGCTGGGCCAGCCTGCGCACCCTCGCCACCGAGACGGCGAAATCGCTGACCGCGCGGGGCATCAGGCAGATCACCCTCTCGTACGACACCACGCTCTACTCCGGCCCCGACCTGCACCCCATCGGCGTCAACGACAACCTCGCGCGCGTGAGCCCCCTGACGGCCGACGAGGGCCGCACCGACGACTCCACCGAGGGACCGGTGACCCGGGTGAGCGACCCGGCGGCCGACGCGGCCCGGAAGTTCGCGGGCTTCCTGGCGGACGCCGGCATCAAGACCTCGGCACCCGGCACCTCCAAGGCGAGCCGCCGGGCCGACACCCTCGCCACGGTCTCCTCGCCGCCGCTGTCCTCGATCGTCGAGCGCATGCTGACCAACAGCGACAACGACATCGCCGAGGCCCTGGCCCGCCAGACCGCGCTGGCGAGCGGCCGGCCGGCGAGCTTCGACGGGGGAGCGGCCGCGATCGACGCCCAACTCACCGAGCTGGGCCTGCCGATGACCGGCGCCTCCTTCCACGACGGCAGCGGCCTGAACCGCGACGACCGGCTGACCGCGAACCTCCTCACCGCCCTCCTCGTCAAAGCCGCCGACGCCGACCAGCCGGGCCTGCGCGCGGTCCTCACCGGCCTTCCGGTCGCCGGATTCACCGGCACCCTCACCAGCCGCTACACGGACGGTGCGGCGGGTGCCGTACGCGCGAAGACCGGCACCCTCACCGGCGTCAACACCCTCGCCGGCACGGTCGTCGACAAGGACGGCCGCCTGCTGGCCTTCGCCTTCCTGACCTCGGACACGACAAACCCGGCAGCGGCCCAGCAGGCCCTGGACAAGACCGCCACCGCCCTGGCGGGCCTGTAACCGCCGCCCGCCGCCCGCCGCCCCAGCCATGTCTCAACCGCCGCGGGGGAGGGTGGGCACGGCCGACAGCGCCGGGCACCTGAAACCGGCCCCCGCCCCTGCCCGCGCCGGCCGCGCCCCACCCCTCCGCACAAGTCACGCCAACCTCACCAACCCTCACGGCCTGCCCCAAGTGGGAGCGCTAACGTACGGTTGACGCATGACGAGCATCGGTGGCGCTGCTTCTTCTGGGATGGTCGACTGGAATCTCGCGGTGGCGACCGCGACCCGGCTCGTGCGGCCGGGCCCCGAGGTGAGCCGCGACGAGGCCCGGGCCATCGTCGCGGAGCTGCGGCGGCACGCGAAAGCCTCGGAGGAGCACGTCCGGGGCTTCACTCGTATGGGGACCGAAGACATCCACGACACCCCCGTCCTGGTGGTGGACCGGCCCGGCTGGGTGAAGGCGAACGTCGCCGGGTTCCGGGAGCTCCTCAAGCCGCTGCTGGACAAGATGCAGGAGCGGCGGGCCGGCACCCCCGGCGGCGCGGTCCTCGGCGCGGTCGGCGGCAAGGTCACCGGCGTGGAGCTCGGCATGCTCCTGTCGTTCCTGTCCTCCCGGGTCCTCGGCCAGTACGAGACCTTCGCCCCCTCCTCCCGCGACCTCCCGGCGGACGAGAACGGCGGCGGCCGGCTGCTGCTCGTCGCCCCGAACATCGTCCACGTGGAGCGCGAACTCGACGTACAGCCCCACGACTTCCGCCTGTGGGTGTGCCTGCACGAGGAGACGCACCGCACCCAGTTCACGGCGGTGCCCTGGCTGCGCGCCCATCTCGAGGGCGAGATCCAGGCGTTCCTCTCGGAGACCGACGTCGACCCGATGACCGTCCTCGAACGCATCCGGGACGCGGCCCAGTCCCTCGCCGGCGGCCGCCCCGAGGCCGAGGAGGACGACGGCGGACGGTCGTTCGTCGAGCTGGTGCAGACCCCCGCCCAGCGCGAGATCCTCGGCCGGCTCACCGCCGTGATGTCCCTCCTGGAGGGCCACGCCGACTTCGTGATGGACGGCGTCGGACCCTCCGTCGTGCCGACCGTCGCCGAGATCCGCGAGAAGTTCCAGCAGCGGCGCGCCAAGGGCGCCTCCCGGCTCGACATGACCCTGCGCAAACTGCTCGGCCTGGATGCCAAGCTCCGTCAGTACCGGGACGGCGAACGGTTCGTGCGGGCCGTCGTCGACCAGGTCGGAATGGACGGCTTCAACCGGGTGTGGACCTCCCCGAACACCCTGCCGACCAAGGCGGAGATCGCCAAACCGGCGGACTGGGTCGCGCGGGTGCACCGCAAGGCCGAGTCGTGAATCGGCGGATGTGTGGTGAACCGAAACCGGCCGACGGCAGGTGAACGCCCCGCCAATCACCCGTCCGAGGGACCGTGAGCGATGGGTAGGCGTGCGATGCTCGGGGAACGGCCCGTTTCTGTCACCATCTACACACCCTGAGTGACCGGACTCGGGTTCACCCCCCGAAAACTTCATGAAGGGAACCGGACATGGGTCCCCATCCCGCGGTCGCGGCGATACGCCTGGCGGTCCGCCGCGTCCTCCACGACATCCTCACCGACCAGAGCCGCCACAGCCGTACCGCCGGTGAGCGCAGCGGCGGCCGTATCGGGGTGCGCCTCGCGCGCCCCGTCGTCGACGGCCCGGGCATCCCGGGTACGCCGGAAGCCCCGGAGATCCCGGAACAGACACCGAACGAGCGGACCCCCTCCCCGCTCGTCCTCGTCGCGTGCTCCGGCGGTGCCGACTCCATGGCGCTCGCCTCCGCCCTCGCCTTCGAAGCCCCCAAGCTCGGCATCCGCGCGGGCGGCATCACCGTCGACCACGGCCTCCAGCCCGGCTCCGACCTGCGCGCCGAGGAGGTCGTCCTGCGGCTGCGCGAACTCGGCCTCGACCCGGTCGAGGCCATCACCGTGACCGTCGGCCGCGACGGCGGCCCCGAGGCCGCCGCCCGCGACGCCCGCTACGCCGCCCTCGACGCCGCGCTGGAGCGGCACGGCGGCACCGCGATCCTGCTCGGCCACACCAGGGACGACCAGGCCGAAACCGTCCTGCTCGGCCTCGCCCGCGGCTCCGGGATCCGCTCCCTGTCCGGAATGGCCGCGGTCTCGGGGGCCGACGGCCGTTACCGCCGCCCCTTCCTCCAACTCGACCGGCAGACCGCCCGCAAGGCCTGCATGGTCCAGGCTCTGCCCGTTTGGGACGATCCTCACAACGCGGACCCGGCCTACACCCGCTCCCGGCTCCGCCACGAGGGCCTGCCCGCGCTGGAGAAAGCCCTCGGCAAGGGCGTCGTCGAGGCGCTCGCCCGCACCGCCCAGCTCTCCCGCGACGACGCCGACGCCCTCGACACCTGGGCCAGGCAGGCCGAGGCCTCCGTACGGGACGCCGCGGGCCTGCTGGAGTGCGCCAAGCTCTACGCCCTGCCGCCCGCGGTACGCCGCCGGATCCTGCGCCGGGCCGCCATCGAGGCGGGCGCACCGGCGGGTTCCCTGTTCGCCCGGCACATCGAGGAAGTCGACCGCCTCATCACCGGCTGGCGAGGCCAGGGGGCCATCAATCTCCCCGGCAAAGTCGTCGCCCAGCGCCAGGGTGGCAGACTGGTGATTCGGCAAGGCTGAGTCCCGACCTTCCGGAGTGCTCCTCCGAAGGGCTGGGCAGGCCGGTGGGACGACCGACCGAAAGTGATGCGGGTGGACGCGAACGACATGGGTGCCGACCTCCAGCAGGTGCTCATCACCAAAGAAGAGATCGACGCGAAGCTGGCCGAGCTGGCCGCGAAGATCGACGCGGAGTACGCGGGCAAGGACCTGCTCATCGTCGGCGTCCTCAAGGGCGCCGTGATGGTCATGGCGGACCTCGCCCGGGCGCTGTCCACCCCCGTCACCATGGACTGGATGGCCGTGTCCTCGTACGGCGCGGGCACCCAGTCCTCCGGTGTGGTGCGGATCCTCAAGGACCTCGACACCGACATCAAGGGCAAGCACGTCCTGATCGTCGAGGACATCATCGACTCGGGCCTGACCCTGTCCTGGCTGATCAACAACCTCGGCTCCCGTGAGCCCGAGACCCTGAAGATCTGCACCCTGCTGCGCAAGCCGGACGCGGCCAAGGTCGCCATCGACGTCGAGTGGGTCGGCTTCGACATCCCCAACGAGTTCGTGGTCGGCTACGGCCTCGACTATGCCGAGAAGTACCGCAATCTCCCGTTCGTCGGTACGCTCGCGCCTCACGTCTACGGCGGCTGACCTCCGGCTGATACGCCGGGGAGTCCACTTACGTAAGACGATCGGGAACCCCAGCGGGTTTCGCGCCGTTGGAGCATGCAGAGACGGGTTTCACCAGCCGTCCGAGAAGCTTCGTGCGGCTTCGGGCCACAATGCTGGGGTACCGTCAGAAGAACTGTCTTATCAAACTCACTATGGCAGGAGGGACGGGGCGACACCGCTCCGTATGGATGGACGTGAAGCGATACTTCCGTGGGCCGGTCATGTGGATCGTGCTGGCCGTCCTTGCCGTGGTCGTGTTGATGCAGGTCGTCGGCTCGTCCGGCGGCTACAAGACGGTGGACACCGGCCAGGTCGTGGCGGCGATCAATGACAACAAGGTGGAGTCGGCGAAGCTGACCACCGGTGACGAGCAGACCATCAAGGTCACGCTCAAGAACGGCGAGAAGGTCGGCGGCAGCTCGAAGATCCAGGCGAGCTACATCGGCGACCAGGGCGTCACCATCGCCAACACGCTGCAGACCAAGTACCAGGACAAGCAGATCCCCGACGGCTACACCGTCGCGCCGACCAAGCAGAACGCGTTCGTCAGCGTCCTGCTGTCCCTGCTGCCCTTCGTCCTCATCGTGGTCGTCTTCCTGTTCCTGATGAATCAGATGCAGGGCGGCGGCTCCCGGGTCATGAACTTCGGCAAGTCCAAGGCGAAGCTCATCACCAAGGACACCCCGAAGACGACCTTCTCGGACGTCGCGGGCTGTGACGAGGCCGTCGAGGAGCTCCACGAGATCAAGGAGTTCCTGCAGGAGCCGGCCAAGTTCCAGGCCGTCGGCGCCAAGATCCCCAAGGGCGTGCTCCTCTACGGCCGTCCCGGCACCGGCAAGACGCTGCTCGCGCGTGCCGTCGCCGGCGAGGCAGGAGTCCCCTTCTACTCGATCTCCGGTTCCGACTTCGTCGAGATGTTCGTCGGTGTCGGTGCCTCCCGAGTGCGTGACCTCTTCGAGCAGGCCAAGGCGAACGCCCCGGCGATCGTCTTCGTCGACGAGATCGACGCGGTCGGCCGCCACCGCGGCGCCGGCCTCGGCGGCGGTCACGACGAGCGCGAGCAGACGCTGAACCAGCTGCTCGTCGAGATGGACGGCTTCGACGTCAAGGGCGGTGTGATCCTCATCGCCGCGACGAACCGGCCCGACATCCTCGACCCGGCGCTGCTGCGCCCCGGCCGCTTCGACCGCCAGATCGCGGTCGACCCGCCGGACCTTCAGGGCCGTCTGGAGATCCTCAAGGTCCACCAGAAGGGCAAGCCGGTCGCGCCCGACGTCGACCTCGCGGCGGTCGCCCGCCGTACGCCGGGCTTCACCGGCGCGGACCTGTCGAACGTGCTGAACGAGGCGGCCCTGCTCACGGCCCGCAGCGACCGCAAGCTCATCGACAACCAGATGCTCGACGAGGCGATCGACCGTGTGGTCGCGGGCCCGCAGAAGCGGACCCGGATCATGTCGGACAAGGAGAAGAAGATCACCGCGTACCACGAGGGCGGTCACGCCCTGGTCGCGGCGGCCTCCCCGAACTCCGACCCGGTCCACAAGATCACGATCCTGTCCCGCGGCCGAGCCCTCGGCTACACCATGGTCCTGCCGGACGAGGACAAGTACTCGACCACGCGCAACGAGATGCTCGACCAGCTCGCCTACATGCTGGGCGGCCGCGCGGCCGAGGAACTGGTCTTCCACGACCCGACCACCGGCGCCGCCAACGACATCGAGAAGGCCACGGCCACCGCTCGCGCGATGGTCACGCAGTACGGCATGACCGAGCGTCTCGGCGCGATCAAGTTCGGCGGCGACAACACCGAGCCCTTCCTCGGCCGTGAGATGTCCCACCAGCGCGACTACTCGGAAGAGGTCGCCGCCCTGGTGGACGAGGAAGTCAAGAAACTGATCGAGAACGCTCATAACGAAGCGTGGGAGATCCTGGTCGAGAACCGCGACGTCCTCGACAACCTCGTTCTCCAGCTTCTGGAGAAGGAGACCCTGAACAAGGAGGAGATCGCCGAGGTCTTCGCGGCGATCCACAAGCGGCCCGCAAGGCCCGCCTGGACCGGCTCCTCCCGCCGTACGCCGTCCACCCGCCCGCCGGTGCTCTCCCCCAGGGAGCTCGCACTGACCAACGGGGCGAACGGCTCGGCACCGGCGATCAGCACGGTGAAGTCCACGGCGGCCGAGTCCGCCACCGCGGTCGAGAAGGCCCCGGAGGACCGTCCCGAGAGCTGACTCACACCGGTCTCATCCGGCTCGGAATGGATGCCGCGCCCCCCAGGATCTAGCCTGGGGGGCGCGGCATTTCGGTATGGCCGCATATGAGGCGCGGCCCACGCGCGCTCACCCGAAGGAACGAGGCACCTCAGATGACCGACCCCGTGACCCTGGACGGCGACGGCACCATCGGCGAGTTCGACGAGAAACGCGCCGAGAACGCCGTCCGCGAACTCCTCATCGCGGTCGGCGAGGACCCGGACCGCGAGGGCCTGAGGGAGACTCCGGCACGGGTGGCGCGGGCGTATCGCGAGCTTTTGGTGGGGAATCGCCAGTCGCCCGAAGAGGTCCTGACGACGACGTTCGATCTCGGCCACGACGAGATGGTCCTGGTCAAGGACATCGAGATCGTTTCCTTGTGCGAGCACCACATGCTGCCGTTCCACGGGGTGGCCCATGTCGGCTACATCCCGGCGGAGACCGGCAAGATCACGGGTCTGTCGAAGCTCGCGCGGCTGGTCGAGGTGTTCGCCCGCCGTCTCCAGGTGCAGGAACGACTCACCACGCAGGTCGCGGACTCGCTCATGCGGATCCTGGAGGCCCGGGGCGTGATCGTCGTGGTCGAGGCCGAGCACATGTGCATGTCGGTTCGCGGGATCCGCAAGCCGGGAGCCAAGACGACGACGTCCGCGGTCCGCGGTCAGCTCAGGGACGCCACGACCCGTGCCGAGGCGATGAGCCTGATACTGGCACGCTGACCCGCCGGGGGCGGGCCGCCTGGGGCAGGGGTCAGGCGACCGGCTCGGCCCCGCTGTGGTCGTTGTCGTCGTCCTCCGGGAGCTTGCACACCCGTTCCAGGAAGAGGGCCGCCGCTATCACGGCGATGCCGGCGACGACCGAGAAGGCCGCGTAGAGGGCCTGGTCGCGGCGGGTGGGGATGTCGAGGAGTTCCAGCAGGAAGACGCCCGTGCCGCCGTACATGCCGGCGACCAGGGCCGCGACCAGGGCGCTCGCCTGGCCGAAGACGACGGCGCGGGCCGCCATCAGGGGGTCGACGCCCTTGGCGCCGGGGCGGCGCTCGCGCTGGGCCTTGAGCCGGGCGCGCAGCGAGAGGGCCGTGGAGAGCAGGACCACGGCGATCAGCGCGAGGACGATCGGGGCGGCCACCGGCACGCTCGGCAGGGTCCCCACCGCGTTCCACAGGCGGGCGCCCGCCCAGGACAGCACTCCGGCCACGACGAAGACGCCGGCCAGCACCCTGATCCGCAGCTCTTTCACTGTGTTCCTTCAGCTCCCCCGCAGCGATGTTGGTCGTCTCGACCTTAACGACTACTCGGGCAGTCGGAGTTCCAGATCCCGGCGCGCTTCCACGCCGTGCCGGGTGACGGCGGCCAGCAGCTCCGCGACCGGGCCCCGGCCGGGCAGCAGGGCCTCGGGCTCGACGTCGTACCAGGGCGCGAGCACGAAGGCACGCTCGTGGGCGCGCGGGTGCGGGAGGGTGAGCCGCGGGTCGTCGGAGACGACGTCGGCGTAGGCGACGATGTCGACGTCGAGGGTGCGCGGGCCCCAGCGCTCGTCCCGCACCCGGTTGAACGCCTCCTCGACCGCGTGCGCCCGCTCCAGCAGCGAGGACGGCGGGAGGGTGGTCTTGAGCACCACGACCGCGTTGAAGTACGTGGGCTGGCTGCCGGGCTCGACGCCCCACGGCTCCGTCTCGTACACCGGTGACACGGCCTTGATGCGGACGCCCGGGGTGTCCTCCAGGGCGTCGATGGCGCCCTGGAGGGTCTCCAGGCGGTTGCCGAGGTTGGAGCCGAGGGCCACCACGGCCCGTTTGGGGTTGGACAGGGTGGTGTCGGCGGCGTCGACCTGCTCGACAACGGAGGCGGGCACCGGCTGTACGGTCGGGTCGCTGGGTCCCCGCAGGGAGGATGCGGTCATACACGGCTCCGGGTGATGGTGACGATGACGTCGTCGAAGGGGACGGTGATGGGCGCGTCCGGCTTGTGGACCTGGACCTCGACCTCTCTTACCCCTTCGTGCTTGAGGCAGACCTGTGCGATCCGCTCGGCGAGCGTCTCGATCAGGTTCACCGGCTCCCCCTCGACCACGGCGACGACCTCCTCGGCCACGATGCCGTAGTGCACGGTCTTCGTCAGGTCGTCGTCGGCCGCCGCCGGCCGGGTGTCCAGGCCGAGGACGAGGTCCACGACGAAGGTCTGGCCCTCCTCGCGCTCCTTGGGGAAGACACCGTGGTGCCCGCGGGCCCTCAGGCCGCGCAGCGCGACACGATCCACGCGAATCACTCCTGCAATCGTCGGTGTGGCGGCCGGGCCGCACCGCGTGCGGGCGAGGGACCGGCTCCACACGAATCTACCTGCGGGCACTGACAGAGCCGGGGTACGGAGCGTGAGGGTCGGGCAGGGTATGTCAGGGTTCATCGCGTGTTTCCCCCGGAGAACCCGGCGGATCATGGGCCGGTGGCCGTACCTGCTTGCGAGTTCGTGATTCCGGCCACTTCTCGGTCCGTGCCGAGCCGGCGGGGTGTCGCGCGCTCAGGAGGGCGTGTCGTCCTCCTCGTCCTCGTCGGTCTCGGACAGCACGGGGGAGGCGTGATGGGACCAGAGCTTCCAGCCGTCCTCGGTGCGCCGGAACACGTTCGTGGCGACGACCAGCTGCCCGACCAGCGGGCCGAGCTCCTGGCCGCCCTCGGGGGCCGGACCGCCGCTGAGGATGTTCTCGGTGCAGGTCACCAGGGCGGTGTCGCCGGTGACGGAGACGTGCACGTCGGTGAGGAAGAACTGGATGTAGTCGGTGTTCGCCATGATCAGCGCGTACGACCGCAGGACCTCGCCGCGGCCGGTCAGCACCGGCCAGCCGGGGTGCACGCAGGAGATCACGCCGCTGTCGGCCGGGTCGTGGTACTGCTCGTCGACGCCCAGGTCGGCGGGGGTGAGCCAGAGGGAGGAGACGGTCTCGAAGTCGCCGTTCTCCAGTGCCTCGTAGAAGGCGGTGTTGGCGGCCTCGACCTGCTCGACGTCGGTGTGGGGGGCGCTCACCGGGCTCCTTCTGCGCGGTGGGGAGTGCTCCGCGCGGCCTGGGTGGCCTGCGCGCCCGGCGCGTCCGTCCCTGCGCGCGCCTCCTCGATGGCGCGCGCGACCCGGACCGCGTCCGCCGTGGCGCGCACCTCGTGCACGCGTACCGCCCATGCGCCGGCGTGCGCCGCGAGCGCCGAGACGGCGGCCGTCGCCGCGTCGCGCTCCCGGGCCGGCGGGGGCGCCCCCTCGGGTCCGGCCAGGACCCGGCCGAGGAACCGCTTGCGGGAGGCGGCGACGAGCAGCGGGTGGCCCAGGGCGTGCAGCCGGTCGAGGTGGGCGAGCAGGGCCAGGTCGTGCTCGGAGTTCTTGGAGAAGCCGAGGCCGGGGTCGACGACGACCCGGTCCGGGGAGATGCCGCCGGCCAGGACGGCGTCCACGCGCGCGTGCAGTTCGTCGAGGACCTCGCCGACGACGTCGTCGTACACGCCCGTGACGTTGCCGCCCTCCAGGAAGCCGCGCCAGTGCATGACGACGAAGGGGGCGCCGGAGTCGGCGACGACGCGGATCATGTCGGGGTCGGCGAGGCCGCCGCTGACGTCGTTGACGAGGGCGGCGCCGGCGGCGAGGGCCTGCCGGGCGACGGAGGCGCGCATGGTGTCGACGGAGACGAGGACGCCTTCGGCGGCGAGGCCGCGGACGACCGGGACGACCCGGCGCAGTTCCTCGTCCTCGTCGACGCGGGTGGCACCGGGGCGGGTGGACTCGCCGCCGACGTCGACGAGGTCGGCGCCCTCGGAGACGAGGACGAGGCCGTGCTTGACGGCCGCGGTCGTGTCGAACCAGCGGCCGCCGTCGGAGAAGGAGTCGGGGGTGACGTTCACCACCCCCATGACGGCGCACCGGTCCCATGCCGGAAGCCCTGTCACCTGGCCACGTCCGCTGTGGTTGCTCATACGTTCAGCGTAGGCCCAGGGCCCCGTGGCCAGCCCCCGTGGCCCGAGCGGCGCCCCCGGGCTGGAGGGGGAGGGACGTCCGCTCGGGCCGGTCATGGGGTCAGGCGGCTCGTACCTCCTGTTCGGTGAGGCTGTGGGCGCACGGGCGGGGGGCGGGCGGCTGGCGGCGCAGGAAGCGCGGCAGCGGCAGGGCGAGGCTGACGAAGCCCTCGGCCTGCATGGCGGCGAGGCCGATGCGCGGGAGGTCGCCGGAGGCCCGGTAGACCACGAAGCGCGGCTCCCAGCGGGGCTGGAACTTCGCGTTGAACTTGTACAGCGACTCGATCTGGAACCAGCGGGAGAGGAACACCAGCAGTCCGCGCCAGGCGCGCAGCACCGGTCCCGCGCCGATCTTCTCGCCGCGCGCGAGCGCCGAGCGGAACATCGCGAAGTTGAGCGAGACCCGGGTGATGCCGAGCTTCGGGGCGGCCTGGAGGGCGGCCACGATGAGCAGTTCGTTCATCCCGGGGTCGGCCGAGCGGTCACGGCGCATCAGGTCGAGGGAGACGCCGTCGGTGCCCCAGGGCACGAAGTGCAGGATCGCCTTGAGGTCGCCGTACTGGCCGGGCTGGTCGTCGGCCTTGTGGGCGGTGGCGATCAGGCAGTCGCCGTCGGCCGGGTCGCCGATGCGGCCGAGCGCCATCGAGAAGCCGCGCTCGGTGTCGGTGCCGCGCCAGTCCTCGGCGGCCCGGCGGATCCGGTCGAGCTCTGCCTCGCCGACGTCACGGATGCGCCGTACCCGGGTTTCGTAGCCGGCCCGCTCGATGCGCTTGACCATCTGGCGCACGTTGCGCATCGCGCGTCCGGCGAGCGAGAAATCCGCGACGTCCACCACCGCCTCGTCGCCCAGTTCGAGGGCGTCCAGGCCGGTCTCGCGGGTCCACACCTCGCCGCCCGTCTCCGAGCAGCCCATGACGGCGGGGGTCCAGGAGTGGGCCTTCGCCTCGTCCATGAAGCGTTCGATGGCGCCGGGCCAGGCCTCGACGTCGCCGATCGGGTCGCCGCTGGCGAGCATCACGCCGGAGACGACGCGGTAGGTGACCGCCGCCTTGCCGCTGGGGGAGAAGACGACCGCCTTGTCGCGGCGGAGTGCGAAGTGGCCGAGGGAGTCGCGGGCGCCGTGCTTCTCCAGGAGGGCGCGCAGCCGCGTCTCGTCCTCCTCGGTGAGGTGCGCGGCGGGGTGTTCGGGGCGGAAGGCCAGGTAGATGGTGGTGACCGCGGTGATCAGACCGAGGGCGCCGAGCGAGAAGGCGACCGTCCAGGAGGTGGAGCCCTCGTAGTCGACGGGGCCCTCGAAGCCGAACAGGCCGTACAGGACGTGTGTGATGCGGTCGGCCAGGCTCGGGTCGCCGATGGTGCGCTTCGGGTGGGCGCTGACGATGACCAGGCCGAGCGCGAGCGAACCGGCGCTCATGAGGACGAAGTTGGCGAGCGCGCGCCACCGGCTGCGCGGGTCGGGCAGCGCCCTGAACTCGTCGCGGTGCAGCACCAGCGGCACGAACAGCGCCAGTGAGATCAGCGCGCCGATGACCGAGTGCCGGTACACGAACTGCGAGACCGCGCCGGCCGGCAGCAGCGCGACCGCGGCCCGCCAGGCCCGGCGCTTGCGTCGCTTCAGCCCGTGCGCGAGCAGCAGCAACAGCACGCCGACGCTGAGCGAGAGCGCGGCGGCGAACGGGCCGAGCGAGCCGGGCAGTACTTCCGCCATGGCGTGCATGCGGCTGTGACGGAAGCGCGGGAACACGCCCGCCGCGATGTCCAGGACGCCCACGGCCGCGCACGCCCTGCCGACCAGAGCGGGGGCGGCCTCAGGGCGCGGGCCACGGACTATGCGCCGCGCCCGGCCTGATCGGCTCGGAACCTCGCCCGACAATTCCCCATCTATCCTGACAGACATCGCATCCTGTAGTTCTGCGAGAGACCTTGGATCCGGGCCCGATTCGGGCATCCGGCGACATTGCGCCCTCTAGGACGGTGTCTCGGGGGGAGAGGTTCACTCCCCACCGGAAAGCCGGTTCAAAGGCCAGGGAAAGCCCGGGGCAAGCCTCGCTGAAAGCGGCGGTGGTCACGGGGGAAAGCGCAGGCAGGAAGCACCTCATGGGTCTCACGAGCGATAAAATGCTGGCATTGGCGATCTTGCTCGCCGTACTGCTGTTCGTAGGCACGCTGTGGCTGTGGCCCCGGCTCGCCCGCCGGAACTGGCGGGCCGTCAGCGGCCGCGTCGGCCTTTTGCTGGCCACTCAGCTGGCGCTCTTCGTATGCCTCGGGATAGCCGTCAACCAGGCTTTCGGTTTCTATGCGAGCTGGGCCGACCTGTTCGGCACGGAGACCGACCAGGGCGTCGTCGTCGACCACACGGCGGGCGCCGCGGCCGGTGCTCCGCTCCGCGTGGTGTCCACCTCCGAGGTGCACGGCATGGGCGGCTCGCTGCCCCGTACGGCCGGTCAGATCCAGCAGGTCGGCATCGTCGGCCGTACCACGCACATCGCCACGCCCGCGTACGTGTACCTGCCGCCGGAGTACTTCCAGCAGCAGTACCGCACCCGTACGTTCCCCGTGGTGGTCGTCCTCAGCGGCTATCCGGGCACCGCGCGGGCGCTGGTCGACAAGCTGCACTACCCGCGGACCGCCCAGCACCTGGTCCGGGCCGGGAAGATGCGGCCGGCGATCCTGGTGATGCTGCGGCCCACGGTCGCGCCGCCCCGGGACACCGAGTGCGTGGACATCCCGCACGGCCCGCAGACCGAGACCTTCTTCGCCAGAGACCTGCCCGCGGCCGTACGCGCGCACTACCGGGCCGCCGTGAAGCCGGGCAGCTGGGGAATCGTCGGCGACTCGACGGGCGGGTACTGCGCGCTCAAGCTCGCGATGCACCACCCCGGCGTGTACGCGGCCGGTGCCGGACTCTCCCCGTCGTACAAGGCCCCGCTGGACGCCACGACCGGCGACCTCTTCCAGGGCGACCGGAACCTCAAGAACCGCGCGAACCTCTGGTGGTTCCTGAAGCACGAACCCGCCCCGGACACCTCCCTGCTGGTCACCAGCAGCAAAGTCGGGGAAACCAACTACAAGGCCACGCTGAAATTCATCGCGAGCGTGGAGGCCACGAAGCTGACCCGGATCTCGTCGATCATCCTCGACAGCGGCGGTCACAACTTCAATACCTGGCGCCGTGAGATCCCCGCGACCCTCCAGTGGCTCAGCGGCCGATTGGGCGGCAGCTGAGTCCCGACCCCGCCGATACCGTGTGAAGGCTCCGTTGTCGCTGTGTTTTTACGGCCCGGGGCACCACGATTCCCCTACGCGCGGTAAGTTTCTGGCCATGCCACGTGGACGCCACCGTCATTCCCCACCTCTGCACAGGCTGTTGCCTCCTTCGGCGATCGCCGGTGTCTCCCTCGTCTGCGCCCTGGGCCCCTGGCTGTTCTCCCAACCGACGGTGCTGCGCACGCTGGCCGCGATAGCCGCGGCCACCGCGGCCGTCGGTGCCGCCGTCATGCGGCGCTGGGACAGCGAGGCGGGCAAGCAGGTGGCCGACCTCTCACGCGCGCGTGCGAGCGACGAGTGGCGCCACGAGGAGCGGACAGCCGAGCTGGAGACCGACCTGGAGGAGTCGCGCGAGCTGCGCGCCAAGCTGGAGCAGCGGCTGCGCGCGAAACGGGCGGAGCTGGCGGGACTGCGCAACGAGCACGCGGCCCTGCTGCGCCGCTACGCCACCGCCGAGACCGAGCGCGCGAGCGCCCTGGAGGGCCGCCGCCTGCTGGAGATCGAGGCCACCGCGCCGTCGGACGGCCTGCCGGCCGCGCGGAGCGCGGACGAGGCGGAGAAGCCGGCGGCCGTCGAGGAGAAGGCCGAGGAGCCGGCGGTCGAGGAGACGGCTCCCGCCATCTTCTCGCCGGAGGGTTCCCAGCTGTTCCTGCGGGCCAAGGTGGCATTGGCCCGGTTCGACGAGAAGGACACCCCGGCAGTCGAGGCCGACGCGTCCGGCGAGGGCACGGCGGAGACGGCCGCCGAGCCCGAGGCCCCCAAGGGCGAGACCGCGCCGGAGGACGAGGCGCAGGGGCAGCCCGAGGCGGCCGACGGGCACACGCGCGCGGCCGCCGCCACCACGGCCGAGCCGCAGGACGGCACCCCGGCAGCGGCGGAGCAGGACGCCCACCCCTCGACGGCACCGTCCGCCAACTCCGTGCAGCCCTCGGGCCACTTCACGGTCCCGACCGCGGTGGCGGTCCTGCCGGCCGCGCCGATCCCGCGCCCGCTGGTCACCGGCGGCTTCGACTTCTTCGGCACCCAGAAGGGCTCGCCGGCGGGCGGGCTGGACGCCATGCACAACGAGGACCTCGCGGACGTCGTCGGCCAGGAGGCGCTCGCGCTGCACAAGACGGAGGCGGAGGCCGAGTTCAAGCCCGCCGACGCACGCGCGCGGGGCGTCGGCCAGGTCATCGACCTGACCGCGCACGACGAGACGGAGCAGATCAACCTCGGGGGCCTGCGCAGCGCCGCCTCCTGAGACACCGCCGCCTCCTGAACACGCGGCGACTGCGGGCCGGGACACCCGACGGGCGCCCCGGCCCGTGCCGTTGCGGGGGTCAGGCCATCCAGCGGTCCGGCCGCGCGGTCCGGCGCCCCGTCCGGGACCGCTCGGCCTGCTCCCGCAGCAGCGCCGCGGCCTCCTCGGCGCCCCGCAGGCGGGCCGTCACGGTCTTGTCGGCTCCCGTGTCCACATGGACGTCCGCGAGCCGCCACAGCCGCCCCCAGGGCCCCTGGGTCAGCCGTACGCTCTGGACCTTGGCGTGCGGGACGAGTGCGAGGTGCCGGCGCAGCAGCCCGTGCCGCGCCGCGAACACCGCGTCCGTGACCGCGAGCCCGTACCCGCGCCACCACAGCGGCACGCACCACCGGGCCCGCCCCGGCGGCCGCGGCAGCTCACCGGGGACGGTGACACCGGGCAGCACGCGCGCGACGACCGACTCGGCGACCGCGCGCGGAGCGACCGGCACCAGCACCGAGTTCGCCGACCCGGCCACGTCCAGCTCCACCCGCACCCAGCGCAGCGGCCGCCACAGCAGCGGCTCCACGATCCGCACGGTCTGCACCCGCCCCGGCGGCACCGTCTCGTGCGTGCGGTCGAGCAGCCCGTGGTCGATGCGCAGCCCGTCCGGGGACTCCCCGACCGTCCAGTCGTACTCCCCGACGAACCGCCCCACGCTCGTCGTGGCCGCCGCGCCGAGCAGCGGCACCGCGGTGGCGAGGACCGTCCACACGCTGTGGGTGGCCAGCCAGAGGAACGGCGGGGCGACGAGGGCGGCGGCCAGGGAGCCCCAGGTGGCGCCCGTCAGCATGATCGAGACGGCGAGCTTGTTCGGCGGCACGCGCATCAGCTCGTGCGCCGGCGCCTCCCCGACCTCGTGCGCCGTCTCGGGCGCGAACCCGGCGGCGCGCGCGAGCAGCTCCGCGCGGAGCCGACGCGCCTCGCCCTGGCCCAGGAAGGCCAGTTCGTCCTTCTTGTCGGTGCCGACGACGTCTATGCGCAGCTTGGCGACGCCCGCCACGCGCGCGAGGAGCGGCTGGGTGACGTCGACGGCCTGGATCCGCTCCAGCCGGATGTGCGCGGTGCGCCGGAACAACAGGCCGGTGCGTATGCGCAGTTCGCTCTCGGTCACCGCGAAGTAGGTGAACCACCAGGTGAGGAAGCCGTACAGGGCCCCCGCCGTGACCAGGGCGGCGAGCCCGCCCAGGGCCATCGTCGCGGTCAGCCTCGTCAGCTGCTCCTGCGCCTGGTTCGGGTCGTGCATCGCCCAGCCGGTGAGCACCGCGACCGGGGCCCACGCCCGCCGGAACGGCGTCACCGGGTGCAGCCGCCGCTCGCCCGCGGCCCTGCCCGTCCCTACGGCGCTTTCGACGCCCGGGGCGGTCACAGCCCCGCCGATCGGGCCTCGCCGAGCTCGGTGAGCCGGTCGCGCAGCCGTTCCGCCTCGGCCGGGTCGAGGCCGGGGATCGTCGCGTCGGTGGCCGCGGCGGCGGTGTGCAGCTGCACGCTGGCGAGCCCGAAGTGCCGCTCGACGGGCCCCGAGGTCACCTCCACCAGCTGCATCCGCCCGTACGGCACCACGGTCTCCTCGCGCCACAGCACCCCGCGGGTGATCAGCAGGTCGTCGGCGCGCTCGGCGTAGCGCCAGGACCGCCAGTTGCGGCCCAGCAGCACCCAGCCCCAGGCCAGCGCGGCCAGCGGCAGCAGCGCGAAGGCCGCCCACACCGGGCCGGCCAGCAGGCTGAGCAGCAGACCCACGGCCAGGGCCGTCAGCCCCAGCCACACGACCAGCAGCAGCCGGCGCATCCGCAGCAGGCCGGGCGGCAGCCCCGTCCAGGCCGGTTCGGTCCCCTTCGTCCCGGCGCCGGCCGGGCTCCCCGTCTCCATGACGCCAGCGTACGTAGGAGAGACTGGGTCCATGACTCCTACGACGGAGACCACGGTCGGGATCGGCGGCGCCGCGGAGAGCACCGACATGGTGCTCAACATCGGCCCCCAGCACCCCTCCACGCACGGCGTGCTGCGGCTGAGGCTGGTGCTGGACGGCGAGCGGATCGTCGCCGCGGAGCCGGTGATCGGCTACATGCACCGCGGCGCGGAGAAGCTCTTCGAAGCCCGCGACTACCGGCAGATCATCATGCTCGCCAACCGCCACGACTGGCTGTCGGCCTTCTCGAACGAGCTGGGCGTGGTCCTCGCCGTGGAGCGCATGCTCGGCATGGAGGTGCCCGTCCGCGCGGTGTGGACGCGCACCCTGCTCGCCGAGCTGAACCGGGTCCTCAACCACCTGATGTTCCTCGGCTCCTATCCGCTGGAGCTCGGCGGGATCACCCCGGTGTTCTACGCGTTCCGCGAGCGCGAGGTGTTGCAGAACGTCATGGAGGAGGTCTCCGGCGGCCGCATGCACTACATGTTCAACCGCGTCGGCGGCCTCAAGGAGGACCTGCCGGCCGGCTGGACCGCACGCGCGCGTGCGGCCGTGGCCGCCGTGCGCTCCCGCATGGACGTCTTCGACGACCTGGTCCTCGGCAACGAGATCTTCCGCGGCCGCACCCGCGGCGTCGGCGCCCTCGCGCCGGAGGCCGTGCACGCGTACGGCGTGAGCGGGCCCATCGCGCGCGCCTCGGGCGTCGACTTCGACCTGCGCCGCGACGAGCCCTACCTGGCCTACGGCGAGCTCCAGGACACCCTGAAGGTCGTCACCCGCACCGAGGGCGACTGCCTGGCCCGCTTCGAGTGCCTCCTGGAGCAGACCCACAACGCCCTGGACCTGGCCGACGCCTGCCTGGACCGGCTCGCCGACCTGCCGCCGGGACCGATCAACCAGCGGCTCCCCAAGGTGCTCAAGGCGCCCGAGGGCCACACCTACGCCTGGACCGAGAACCCGCTCGGCATCAACGGCTACTACCTCGTCAGCAAGGGCGAGAAGACCCCGTACCGGCTGAAACTGCGCTCGGCGTCCTACAACAACATCCAGGCCCTGACCGAACTGCTGCCGGGAACGCTGGTGGCGGACATGGTCGCGATCCTCGGGTCGATGTTCTTCGTCGTGGGCGACATCGACAAGTAGCGACAAGTCCGGACGAGTCGAGACAAGCAGGGATCAAGTGGAGGCAGGGGCAGGTCGGGCGGCGCCGTCCGCCGCGGGCTTCGGGCTTCCCTAGAGCAGCGTGTCCTTGATGCCCACCGGCTGGAGCAGCCAGAGGAAGTCGCCCAGGCCGCCGGGGGCGATGAGCTCGGCGGCCTCTCCCGCGATCGCGAGGGCGCGCACGTATCCGGCGGGGTGCGTGGAGGCGAGCGTGAGCGGAGGGCGTGCGCCGATCAGGCCGAGGGCGCGCAGGGCGTCGCGTTGGGTGCACAGCGACGCCTCGGGCAGCCTGAGTGCTGGGTCGAGCGCCGTGCACGCGTCCAGCGCGACGTGCGCCGTGATGTCGCACGTCCCGTCCGGCACGGGGGCGGTGGCCCGTCCGTCGCGGAAGCCGGTGAGCGTCCCGAACGGGGGGCGCGTGGCCAGGGTGTGCGCATAGTCCACGGCCACCGCGAGTCCCCTTTGCAGGCTGGTGACGGCGGACGCCCACGCCCGGTCCCGGGGCAGCCCGATCTCCGCCCGCAGCCCCGGCTCCGTACTCAGCGGCCACCACCGTGCGAGCCACTGCGCGTCCGCGCCCGACACGCGCTCGCCGAGCAGCTCGGTGCCGTCCGGCCGGACCAGCACCAGCCGGGCCACCCCGGCCGTGTCCACCTCGGCGACCTCGACCGGCACGTTGTCCAGCCACTCGTTGGCGAAGATCAGCCCGTTGACCGTGCGCGGGAGTTCGGTCAGCCAGGTGATCCGGTCGGGCAGGCCCGGCGGGCGGTCGGCGAGCTCCACGGCGTACGCACGCACGCGTGCCGCCACGTCCGCGGGCAGCGCGGCGAGCACTCCGCTGACCAGCTCGCCCCGGCCGGCGCCCATGTCGACGAAGTCCAGCGTCCCGGGGCGGCCCAGGGCCTCGTCGAGCCGGCACAGCAGCTCGGCCACGGCCTCGGCGAACAGCCGCGAGGCGTGCACCGACGTACGGAAGTGCCCGGCAGGGCCCTCCGGACGGCGGTAGAAGCCGCCGGGGCCGTACAGGGCCGCCTCGGTGGCCGCACGCCAGCCATGTGCGTCACCGGCCGTCTCTCGCGTCGCCTCATCCGTCACCGGCCCAGACTAGGCGCACAGGTGATCACCTTCTCCACCTTGCGGAGTACGCGTGCGTAACAGGGATCGGCCCTCCGGTTGACCCCTGCACCTATCACGCATCCCTACGCTGGGTTACGTGCAGCGCCTCTATGACTTCCTCCGCAGGCACCCGATATGGGTCGACAGCTTCTGGGCTGTCGTCCTGCTGGGGATTTCCGGCGCGAGCATCTGGAAGCTCGGCGGGGGGCAGGGGCACCACGGATCCAGGGTCGCCATGCTGGCCGTGTCCGTCGTGATGAGCGTCGTCATCGCGCTGCGCCGCCGTTTCCCGGAGCCGATGCTGCTGCTGGCCGCGGCCACCGGCCTGGCCCAGCTGGTGCTGGACGTGGAGACGACCGTCGCCAACTTCGCCATGCTGGTGATCGTCTGCACGAACGCCGCCGTCGGCGCGCGCTGGGCGTCCCGGCTCGGTCTCTACGCCGGGCTGTGCGCGGCGCCCCTGGCGGAGATCCGGTGGCCGCAGCAGGAGGCGAGCTTCCCGGGACACGTCGCGATCGTGCTGTTCCAGACGGTGCCGTTCGTGTGCGCCTGGGTGCTCGGCGACTCCATGCGCACCCGTCGCGCCTACTTCGCGCAGCTCGAGGAGCGGGCCGCCCGGCTGGAGAAGGAGCGCGAGGCGCAGGCCAAGGTCGCGGTCGCCGCCGAGCGCGCCCGGATCGCGCGCGAGCTGCACGACGTGGTCGCGCACAACGTGTCCGTGATGGTGGTCCAGGCCGACGGCGCCGCCTATGTCCTCGACGCCGCCCCCGACCAGGCGAAGAAGGCCCTGGAGACGATCTCCTCCACCGGCCGCCAGGCCCTCGCCGAGATGCGCCGCCTGCTGGGCGTGCTGCGCACCGGCGAGCACAAGGAGGTCGGCGAGTACGTCCCGCAGCCCGACGTCGAGCAGATCGACGAGCTCATCGAGCAGTGCCGCAGCTCCGGTCTGCCCGTCGACTTCAAGGTCGAGGGCACCCCGCGCCCGCTGCCCAGCGGTGTCGAGCTCACGGCGTACCGGATCGTGCAGGAGGCGCTCACCAACACCCGCAAGCACGGTGGCCCCAACGCGGGCGCCAGCGTGCGGCTGGTCTACTTCGACGACGGACTCGGCCTGCTGGTGGAGGACGACGGCAAGGGCGCCCCGCACGAGATGTACGAGGAGGGCGGCGCCGACGGCCAGGGGCACGGCCTCATCGGCATGCGCGAACGGGTCGGCATGGTGGGCGGCACCCTCGACGCGGGCCCCCGCCCTGGCGGAGGATTCCGCATCAGCGCCCTGCTCCCGCTCAAACCGGCGCACTGACGCAGACGCACGCCCCCGGTTGACACCTGTCACGCCCCCCGGACCCCCGGGAGACCGCTGGCAGACGGACGAAAACGGAAACGGAAGAGGACCCGATGACGATCCGCGTGATGCTCGTCGACGACCAGGTGCTGCTGCGCACCGGGTTCCGGATGGTGCTCGCGGCCCAGCCGGACATGGAGGTCGTCGCGGAGGCGGGCGACGGCGTCGAGGCCCTCCAGGTGCTGAAGGCCACCGCCGTGGACGTCGTCCTGATGGACGTGCGCATGCCCAAGCTGGACGGCGTGGAGGCCACCCGGCGCATCTGCGCGGAGCCCGACGCGCCCAAGGTGCTCATCCTGACCACCTTCGACCTCGACGAGTACGCCTTCTCGGGGCTGAAGGCGGGCGCCTCCGGCTTCATGCTCAAGGACGTGCCTCCGGGTGAGCTGCTGGCCGCCATCCGTTCCGTGCACAGCGGGGACGCCGTCGTCGCGCCGTCCACCACCCGGCGCCTGCTCGACCGCTTCGCGCCGATGCTGCCCTCGGCCGGCAAGGAGCCCCGGCACGAGGAGCTGGGCCGGCTCACCGACCGCGAGCGCGAGGTGATGGTGCTGGTCGCGCAGGGCCTGTCGAACGGCGAGATCGCGGGCCGGCTGGTGCTGTCCGAGGCGACCGTGAAGACCCATGTGGGCCGCATCCTGACCAAGCTGGGGCTCCGGGACCGCGTGCAGGTGGTCGTGCTGGCCTATGAGACGGGGCTGGTGCGGGCGGGCGGCGGACACGGGTGAGGTGGGGCCGGGCGCCTACGAGGGTGCCTGGTGCTGTTGGGCGGCGGCTGCGGGTTGTTTGTGGTTGCTCGCGCAGTTCCCCGCGCCCCTATCGGGGCGCTGCAGGCAGCCGTGTTGTGAAGTCCGCGACCGCCGTTCGCACGTCCTGTGCCGTCCATTCCAGGCCCGCCTCCGCGACCGTGACTTCGGTCATCGACAGGCTCGGCCCCTTCGCTTCCCAGAAGCCGGCGAAGAGGTAGGTACCGGTCTCCTCGGCCTGGCGTACCGCCGTCTCCATCAGCACATCGGGGTCGTACGGAAGCCAGACCTGGAACTGGTGGGTGTGCGGTTCCTCGGGGTGGACGCGGGACCAGGGCACGCCTGCCTCCGCGAAGCCCTCGCGCAGGGCCGCGGCGACCACGCGCGCGTGGTGGACGTAGTCCGGAAGGCGGGGCAGTCGGCGCTCCAGGCCGACGAGGGCCGCCAGGGCGGTCGGGAACTGCTGGAAGACCGTTCCGCCGTAGCGGTGGCGCCAGGTCTTCGCCTCCTCGATCAGGGGCTTCGGGCCGGCCAGCGCGGCGCCGCCGAAGCCGTCGAGGGACTTGTAGAACGACACGTAGACGCTGTCCGCCAGATCCGCGATCTCGGGCAGCGACCGCCCGAAGTGGACGGTGGACTCCCACAGGCGCGCGCCGTCGAAGTGCACCACCGCGTCGCGCTCCCGCGCCGCCTCCACCAGTTCCGTGAGCTCCTCCCAGGAGGGCAGCACGAAACCCGCGTCCCTGAGGGGCAGCTCCAGCATCAGCGCCCCGAAGGGCTCCTCGAAGTCGCGCAGTTCCCGGGCGGTGGGCAACCGGGGCTCGCCGGTGACGCGCACGGTGCGCAGGCCGGCCACCTCGCGCAGGGCGTTGCGTTCGTGCACCTCGGGGTGGGCGAGGGCGTGCAGGGCGACCGTGGGGTTGCCGGTGCGGGCCGCCCAGCAGCGCAGGGCGACCTGCTGGGCCATCGTGCCGGTCGGGAAGAACGCGGCGGCCTCCGTGCCCAGCAGGGCCGCGACGCGCCGCTCCAGGGCCTCGACGATCCCGTTGCCGTAGATGTCCGACGGCTCGTCCAGGTCGTACACCTCGGGGGCCGCCTCCTGGAGGAGCGCGAGGCGTTCGCGGAGCGGGGCCCGCAGGCCCATGCGCGCGAGGACGCGGCCGGCCCGCCGGTAGGCGGCTGCCCGCCGCTCTCGCAACTGCTCGTCCGCCGACCGGGGTTCGGTCGGCTGCTCGTCCTGGGCCGTCGCCGTGTCACTCATGCCGTGGATGATGCCGTGGCGCGTCGGCACGGGGCACTCGGATTTCCGCGCCGCCGGCGGGGACCGGTTCCGATCTGACCGGTTCCGATCCGACCGGTCCCGGTGTGACCAGTCACCCACAGCCTGTGGACGGCCGATCGGCCCCGGACCGGATAGCGTTAACATGACGAGAAATCGTCCGGTACCCAGAGCGGACTGGAACGGGAAGGCCACCCTCGCGTGAGTACAGTCCAACAGCCAGACCCCAGTGACCGCCCCGCGCGGCTCACCGTCGGTGTCGTCGGCGCCGGCCGGGTGGGTCCCGCGCTGGCCGCGTCCCTGCAACTCGCCGGGCACCGTCCGGTGGCCGTTTCGGGGGTCTCCGACGCCTCCCGGCGGCGCGCCCGGGCGATGCTGCCCGACGTCCCGCTGCTCTCCCCCGCCGAGGTCCTCCAGCGCGCCGACCTGGTCCTGCTGACCGTCCCCGACGACGCCCTGCCCGGCCTGGTCGCGGGCCTCGCCGAGACCGGCGCCGTACGGCCCGGCCAACTCCTCGTGCACACCTCCGGGCGATACGGCGCGAAGGTCCTGGACCCGGCCCTGCGCGCGGGCGCGCTGCCGCTGGCCCTGCACCCGGCGATGACCTTCACCGGGACCCCGGTGGACGTGCAGCGGCTGGCGGGCTGCTCGTTCGGAGTGACCGCGCCCGAGGAACTGCGGCTGGCCGCCGAGGCCCTGGTCATCGAGATGGGCGGCGAGCCGGAGTGGATCTTGGAGGAGAACCGCCCGCTCTACCACGCGGCCCTCGCACTCGGCGCCAACCACCTGGTCACCCTCGTCGCCCAGTCCATGGAGCTGCTGCGCGCCGCCGGCGTCGAGGCCCCCGACCGGATGCTCGGCCCGCTGCTCGGCGCCGCCCTGGACAACGCCCTGCGCTCCGGCGACGCGGCGCTGACCGGGCCGGTCGCGCGCGGGGACGCGGGCACCGTCGCCGCGCACGTCACGGAGCTGCGCCGGCACGCCCCGCAGGCCGTCGACGGCTACCTGGCGATGGCCCGCGCGACGGCCGACCGGGCGCTCGCGCACGGCCTGCTGAAGCCGGAGCTCGCCGAGGACCTCCTCGTCGCCCTCGCCGACAGCGGCGACGGCGGCGACGGCGGCACCGGAACGACCGGCACCAACGGCACCGAGGGGACCCGATGAGCACCGCCCTGCTGCGCACCGCCGAGGCACTGCACGCGCGCGTGCGGCACGGCCGCCGCACCGTCGTGATGACCATGGGTGCCCTGCACGAGGGCCACGCCACCCTGATCCGCGCCGCGCGCGAGATCGCGGGACCGGACGGCGAGGTCGTCGTCACGGTCTTCGTCAACCCGCTCCAGTTCGGTGCCGGCGAGGACCTGGACCGCTACCCGCGCACCCTGGACGCCGACCTCAAGATCGCCGAACAGGCGGGCGCCGACGTCGTCTTCGCCCCGTCGGTCGACGAGGTCTACCCGGGCGGCCGGCCCCAGGTGCGGGTCACCGCGGGACCGATGGGCACGCTCCTGGAGGGCGCCTCGCGCCCCGGGCACTTCGACGGCGTCCTCACCGTCGTCGCCAAGCTGCTCCACCTCACACGCCCCGACGTGGCCCTGTTCGGGCAGAAGGACGCCCAGCAGCTGGCCGTGATCCGGCGCATGGTCCGCGACCTGAACTTCGGCGTCGAGATCGTCGGGGTGCCGACCGTGCGCGAGGCCGACGGGCTCGCGCTGTCCAGCCGCAACCGCTACCTGTCCGCCGACGAGCGGCGCACCGCGCTCGCGCTGTCCCGCGCGCTGTTCGCCGGCCGCGACCGGCACGCGGCCCAGGAGGCGCTGCGCGCGCGGGCGCGTGAGGTGCCGTCCTCGCGGGCGCGCGCCGAGGCGCTCAGCGCCATAGGCGAATCCCGCGCGGCCGCCGACGCCCACGCAGTCGCCAAGGCCGTGCCGAACGCCGCCGCCGCGGTCCGCGCGGCCGCCCGCCAGGTCCTGGACGAGGCCGCCCACTACGACCCGCCGCTCGAACTGGACTACCTCGCGCTGGTCGACCCCAGCGACTTCACCGAGATCGACGACGACTTCACCGGAGAGGCCGTCCTCGCCGTCGCCGCCCGGGTCGGGACGACCCGGCTGATCGACAACCTCCCTCTCACCTTCGGACCCCTCGGAGCCGCCTTGTGACCAGCACAGGCACCAGCACTGGCGCCAGCACAGGCATACGACTGCACGCCCCCGCCCCGGGGTGGAGCATCTCGGCTGACGTGGTCGTCGTCGGGTCCGGGGTGGCCGGCCTGACCGCGGCCCTGCGCTGCCAGGCCGCCGGGCTCAGCACCGTCGTCGTCACCAAGGCCCGCCTGGACGACGGCTCCACGCGCTGGGCGCAGGGCGGCATCGCCGCGGCCCTCGGCGACGGCGACACCCCCGAACAGCACCTCGCGGACACCCTGGTGGCCGGTGCCGGCCTCTGCGACGAGGAGGCGGTGCGGATCCTCGTCACCGAAGGCCCCGGCGCGGTACGGCGGCTCATCGACACCGGCGCCATCTTCGACGAGTCCTCCGAAGGCGGCCTCGACCTCACCCGCGAGGGCGGCCACCACCGGCGCCGGATCGCGCATGCGGGCGGCGACGCCACCGGCGCCGAGGTCTCCCGGGCCCTCGTGGAAGCGGTACGCGCGCGTGGGCTGCGCGCCATCGAGAACGCGCTCGTCCTGGACCTGCTGACCGACGCCGAGGGCCGTACGGCCGGTGTCACCCTGCACGTGATGGGCGAGGGCCAGCACGACGGCGTGGGCGCCGTGCACGCCCCCGCGGTCGTCCTCGCCACCGGCGGCATGGGCCAGGTGTTCTCCGCGACCACCAACCCGTCGGTGTCGACCGGCGACGGCGTCGCGCTGGCACTGCGCGCGGGCGCGGAGGTCAGCGATCTGGAGTTCGTGCAGTTCCACCCGACCGTGCTCTTCCTCGGCCCGGACGCGGAGGGCCAGCAGCCGCTGGTCTCCGAGGCGGTGCGCGGCGAGGGCGCCCACCTGGTCGACGCGGACGGCACGCGCTTCATGCTGGGCCAGCACGAACTGGCCGAGCTGGCGCCCCGGGACATCGTCGCCAAGGGCATTCTGCGCCGGATGCTGGAGCAGGGTGCCGAGCACATGTACCTCGACGCCCGGCACTTCGGCGCCGACATGTGGGAACACCGCTTCCCGACCATCCTGGCCGCCTGCCGGGCCAACGGCATAGACCCGGTCACCGAGCCCATCCCGATCGCCCCGGCCGCCCACTACGCCTCCGGCGGCGTCCGCACCGACGCGCGGGGGCGCACGACCGTCCCCGGGCTGTACGCGTGCGGCGAGGTCGCCTGCACCGGCGTGCACGGCGCGAACCGGCTGGCCTCCAACTCCCTCCTCGAAGGCCTGGTCTACGCCGAGCGCATCGCCGCCGACATCACGGCGGTCCGCGCGGAGCACGGCCTCCACGCGCGCGTGCCCGCACCGGTCCCGCACCCCGAGAAGCCCGCGCACCCGCTGCTCGCCCCCGAGACCCGCTTCGCCATCCAGCGGACCATGACCGAGGGCGCCGGTGTGCTGCGGTCCGAGGAGTCCCTGGCCAGGGCCGCCGAACAGCTCCAGCGGCTGCACACGGACGCCCGTGACACCCTGGCCGAGAACGGCAAGACCGCCGAGCCCGGGGTCGACACCTGGGAGGCCACCAACCTCCTGTGCGTCGCGCGCGTGCTCGTCGAGGCGGCCCGCCGCCGCGAGGAGACCCGCGGCTGCCACTGGCGCGAGGACCACGCCGACCGTGACGACGCCGCATGGGGCCGCCACATCGTCGTACGGCTGAATCCGGACCGTTCACTGGCCGTGCGCACCACCGACACCGCAGACTTCCCCCCTACCCGGCCGCACCAGCCACACCAGGAGCAGTGACAGACGTGAGCACCAACGACCTTCCCCTTGCCGACGGCGGTGGCTGCGGCGACGGCTGTGCCTGTGGCGCCGAGGGCGACGAGGAGTACCTGGAGTGCGGGCTCGACCCCGCGCTCGCCGAACTGCTGGCCGCCGCCGGACTCGACCCCATCGAGGTCGAGGACGTCGCCAACGTGGCCATCCAGGAGGACCTGGCGGGCGGCGTGGACGTGACGACCGTCGCGACGATCCCCGAGGAGGCCGTCGCGACCGGCGACTTCGTCGCGCGTGAGGCCGGAGTCGTCGCGGGCCTCCGGGTGGCCGAGGCCGTGGTCTCCGTGGTCTGCACCGACGAGTTCGAGGTCGAGCGGCACGTCGAGGACGGCGACAGGGTCGAGGCCGGGCAGAAGCTGCTCTCGATCACCACCCGCACCCGCGACCTGCTCACCGCCGAGCGCAGCGCGCTGAACATCCTGAACCGCCTCTCCGGCATCGCGACCGCGACGCGCGCGTGGGCGGACGTCCTGGAGGGCACGCGGACACGCGTGCGTGACACCCGCAAGACCACTCCGGGGCTCAGGTCGCTGGAGAAGTTCGCGGTGCGCTGCGGCGGTGGCGTCAACCACCGCCTGGCGCTCTCGGACGCGGCGCTGGTCAAGGACAACCACGTGGTCGCCGCCGGCGGCGTCGCCCAGGCCTTCAAGGCCGTCCGCGAGGCCTTCCCGGAGCTGGCGATCGAGGTCGAGGTCGACACCCTGCACCAGCTGCGCGAGGCCGTCGACGCGGGCGCCGACCTGATCCTGCTGGACAACTTCACGCCGGGGGAGTGCGAGGAGGCCGTGGCGATCGTCGGCGGGCGCGCGCTCCTTGAGGCGTCCGGGCGGCTCACGCTGGACAACGCGCGGGCGTACGCCGAAACCGGCGTGGACTTCCTGGCCGTCGGCGCCCTCACCCACTCCTCGCCGATCCTGGACATCGGCCTGGACCTGCGCGAGGCGGAGTGACCCCATGCTCCTCACGATCGACGTCGGCAACACGCACACCGTCCTGGGGCTCTTCGACGGCGAGGACATCGTCGAGCACTGGCGCATCTCCACGGACGCGCGCCGTACCGCGGACGAGCTGGCGGTGCTCCTCCAGGGCCTGATGGGCATGCACCCGCTGCTCGGCGACGAGCTCGGCGACGGCATCGACGGGATCGCGATCTGCGCGACCGTGCCGAGCGTGCTGCACGAACTGCGTGAGGTCACCCGCCGGTACTACGGCGATGTGCCGGCGGTGCTGGTGGAGCCCGGGGTGAAGACCGGGGTGCCGATCCTCACCGACAACCCCAAGGAGGTCGGCGCCGACCGGATCATCAACGCGGTCGCCGCCGTCGAGCTGTTCGGGGGGCCGGCGATCGTGGTCGACTTCGGTACGGCCACGACCTTCGACGCGGTGTCCGCGCGCGGGGAGTACGTGGGCGGTGTGATCGCGCCCGGCATCGAGATCTCGGTGGAGGCGCTGGGGGTCAAGGGCGCGCAGTTGCGGAAGATCGAGGTGGCGCGGCCGCGGAGCGTGATCGGGAAGAACACGGTGGAGGCCATGCAGGCGGGCATCGTGTACGGGTTCGCCGGGCAGGTCGACGGGGTGGTCGGGCGGATGGCGCGGGAGCTGGCGGATGATCCGGACGATGTGACGGTGATCGCGACGGGTGGGTTGGCGCCGATGGTGCTGGGGGAGTCGTCGGTGATCGACGAGCATGAGCCGTGGCTGACGCTGGTGGGGCTGCGGTTGGTGTACGAGCGGAACGTGTCGCGTATGTGAGCGGCCGGTGGGGGCGGGCCGTGGGGTTCTCGCCCCCGCCGCCCCTACCCGTCCCGTCCTCCAGGGGGTGGGCCCCCTTCGACCGCCCGTTTCGGGGGCTGCCGCCCCCGGACCCCCGCTTCGGCCTGAACGGCCTCGTCCTCAAACGCCGGACGGGCTGGTAGTGGAGGGCGCGGACCGGCTTTCGTCCTCAGGCGTCGGACGGGCTGGTAGTGGAGGGCGCGGACCGGCTTTCGTCCTCAGGCGTCGGACGGGCTGGTAGTGGAGGGCGTGGACCGGTTTTCGTCCTCAGGCGTCGGACGGGCTGGTAGTGGAGGGTGCGGGTCGGCTTTCGTCCTCAAGTGTCGGACGGGCTGGTGGGTGGGGGTGCGGGCGGGTCTTCGTCCTCAAGCGTCCGGTGGGCTGGTGGGGGGTGCGGGCCGGTCTTCGTGGTCAAGTTGCGGCGGCCAGGTGGGTGGCCCTGGTGCGGCGCACCGGGTTGTTGTGTCTGGTTTGTCTGATTTACGCGTATCTTCGGTTCATGCCCACGCCATACGGATCCCGCGGCGGCATGGCGTTCGGTGCGGAGGAGCTGCGTGTGCTCCGCCGTGCTCTCGCCCTCGCCCTTCATCCCGGTCCCGTCTCCGCCGAGGACGTCAAGGACTGTCACCGGCTCGCCGAGTCGCTCGACGAGGCGTTGTGCGAGGGGGCCCGGCTGCGTGCCTTCCTGGTGGCCGACCTGGCCCGGTACCGCGCCGCGCTGCCGGGGGCCGTCGCCGGTTACCTCGCGCTCCTGGAGGAGGCGCTGGGTGCCGGGCACCGGCCCGCCCCGGACGACCTGGCCGCGCTGCGGGCGCTGCGGGGGAACGCCGGTGCCGCCGCTTTGCTCGTCCGCTGCCAGGATCTCGCCGAGCGCGATGTACGGGCCCGGCTCGCCCAGGGGGGCCGGTCGGTACCGGCGCCCGCTGTTCCGGTCTCCAGGGCCCGGCTGACGGCCCTGCCGGGCGGTGTGGCCAAGGAGCCGGAGAAGAAGCCCAAGGAGAAGCCCGCCGAACGGCCCGCCCCGCGACCCGCGGCTCCCGACCCCACCCCGCCGAAGCGGCCCATTCCCACGCCGGGCGAGGTCTTCCCCCGCCGCCGCCCCGGCGCGCCGGCGACCGGGTCCCCGGCGCAACTCGCCGCAGGCTGAGAAAACGGCAGGCGGCGGGGGGACGGGGGAGCGGTTCGCCCACCCCGCCCCTTTCGCCCGGTACTCCCTGGCTACTCTGGACCCATGGACTACGTCTCCGCGCTCCTGCCCCCGGTCGTCATGGCCGTCTTCTTCATCGGTCTGGTCCGGGTGATCGTGAAGACCCAGGGCGGCGCCGCCAAGGCCAAGGAGGACGCCGCCGTCGACGCCGCCCTGGAGCGCGCGGAGAGCGCCCGCCGGGCCGCCGTCCCCGAGTCCGACGGCGTCTGAGCCGCGACGCGCCCTCCCCGGCGTACGACTCGCCGGGCATCCCTCGCCATGCCCGCGCTCCCGGAGTCGTACGCCCTTTTTGCCCCCGTTTGCTGGTCGAAGTGCAGGTTCGGCACGCCATTGGCGTGATCTCCCACTATTGTTCTGAGTTGTGCCTCGCCCATTGGGAGAACTCGAAGACGCGGTCATGACGCGGGTGTGGAAGTGGAACCGCCCGGTGACCGTTCGAGAAGTCCTGGAAGACCTTCAGCAGGAACGGTCCATCGCGTACACCACGGTGATGACCGTTTTGGACAATCTCCATCAGAAGGGCTGGGTCCGGCGGGAGGCCGAAGGGCGCGCCTATCGATATGAGGCCGTCTCCACCCGGGCCGCCTACGCCGCCGCCCTGATGAACGACGCGTGGTCGCAGAGCGACAACCCGGCCGCCGCACTCGTCGCCTTCTTCGGGATGATGAGTGACGAACAGCGACAGGCCCTGCGGGACGCCGTACGCATCGTGCAGGGTCCGGATAGGGAGAGGGAAGACCGGGAAGCTCCGCAAGAGGAGAACCCCGGCTCCGTGGCGGACACCGACGGGCGATAGCGTCCGCTCATGTCAGCGATGCACCCCGAAGTCACCGCAAAAGCCATCACCGTCCGGCGGGCCCGGACCAGCGATGTCCCGGCTGTGCGCCGCCTCCTCGACGTGTACGTTCGCGACCGCATCCTGCTCGACAAAGCCACGGTGACGCTTTACGAGGACATCCAGGAGTTCTGGGTTGCCGAACGCGACGACAACGCCGAGGTGGTCGGCTGCGGCGCACTGCACGTGATGTGGGAAGACCTCGCGGAAGTACGCACTCTCGCGGTGAACCGCAGCCTCAAGGGCGCCGGTGTCGGTCATCAGTTGCTGGAGAAGTTGCTGGAGACCGCACGCTGGCTTGGTGTTCGCCGTGTTTTCTGTCTGACCTTCGAAGTCGAGTTCTTCGGGAAGCACGGCTTCGTGGAGATCGGCGAGACACCCGTCGACACCGATGTCTACGCGGAGCTGCTGCGTTCCTATGACGAGGGTGTCGCGGAGTTCCTCGGACTCGAACGAGTGAAACCGAACACCTTGGGCAACAGCCGGATGCTTCTGCATCTGTGATCGTCGAGAGGGATCGGCGGACAAGGCCCATCGGGGCACAGATGGACGGGAGATCGGCCCGCTATTCCGGTCAACCCGCCTGCCCGGGTGCCCTATGTCCGAAACGCGCATGTTTCCGGGTGCGGGCGGGCCCCTCGGTCTCTCCCGGGGGTTTGTGTTTTTCCCGCAAAAGCGGTTTGCTTTCCGAGTACTGCAGTACTGCATATAACAGGGGGGCGGCGAAACGGCGGACGCCGCAGACCCCCGGCCCTGAAGTTATCGATGAAAGGAAATCCGGTGGCACAGAAGGTTCAGGTCCTTCTTGTCGACGACCTCGACGGCGGCGAGGCGGACGAGACCGTGACGTTCGCGCTGGACGGCAAGACGTACGAGATCGATCTCACGACCGCCAATGCGGACAAGCTGCGCGGCCTTCTCGACCCCTACGTCAAGGGCGGTCGGCGTACCGGTGGCCGCGCTTCGGGTGGGCGTGGAAAGGCCCGGGTGGCTTCCGGCGGCAGCCAGGACACCGCGCAGATCCGCGCGTGGGCCAAGGAGAACGGTTACGAGGTCAACGACCGCGGCCGTGTTCCCGCGACGATTCGCCAGGCCTACGAGGACGCCAACGCCTGACCGTCCTGCGGTCCGTGGTCCGCGCGCCGCAACCGGATGCGGTGGCACTCCGTGGCCACCGTGTTCACCAGCCGTACGAGATCGGGGGCGCCTCCGACGCCCCCCATGGCCGACAGTGTCGGCAGCGAGGCCTCGACCTCGCACCCCGACTCGGGGGGCCGCAACCAGACGGCGGCCCCCTGTACGGGCGTGTCCGGACCGGGCCGCGCGGGCGCGTCCATCGCCTCCCCGGCGCCCAGCGCCCGCAGATCGAGATCCAGGGCCGCCGTGCCCCACTCCAGCCAGTCCAGCAGCCCCGGCAGCTCCTCCGCGCTGCCCGCGGCCACCAGCAGCCGCGTCCGGCCGCCCTGGAGGGCCACCGGAGAGCCCGGCGCCAGGTGCCTGAGCGCCCGCACGCCCGCCCGCGCCGGCACCTCCAGCACGTCGAAACGCACGCCCGTGACCAGCCGTAGCGGCTCTCCGGGAAGCGCGGGCACTGTCGCCCACCCCAGATCGTTCTCGTACCAGTGCCGCAGCCGGCCCGGCTGCCCGGCGCGGGGATCGAACGGATTACGGGGGTGAGGAACCGTGGAAGCTGCCGGAGGCGCTGTGCCAGCCATGCCCGATGCAACCTTCCCGAGACCGCCGGAGTTACGCTGGGTGTACGTGCGACTGCGCCGAGTCCCGGAAGAGGGGGCGTGCGGGGGGCCGGAGAGACGCAAGGTTGTTCGCCCATAGCGGAGGGACCGGGGGGCCGCGGCATGGACTGTCAGTCGCTGCGGGTAAGACATCCCTAGTGGGAGGGGGGCGACACGCAGGCGAGGCCGTCTCACGTTCGCCATCGGCGTACTGACGGAAGGGGTAACTGCCTGGCCTGCGGGAACATCGTCTCGCACCATCGGGTTGGAGCAGATGTCGGCGTTCGGGGTCAGGAGGCCATCGACGGTGTCGGCAGTTGGAATGAGCGGTCCCCGCTTGCGGGACTAAGCTGCGGAAGGACAGGAGGGGAAGTTCCCCCCACTGCCTGACCGCTCTGAGGAGCGATTAACGATGTTCGAGAGGTTCACCGACCGCGCGCGGCGGGTTGTCGTCCTGGCTCAGGAAGAAGCCCGGATGCTCAACCACAACTACATCGGCACCGAGCACATCCTCCTGGGCCTGATCCACGAGGGTGAGGGTGTCGCCGCAAAGGCCCTGGAGAGCCTCGGCATTTCGCTTGAGGCGGTCCGTCAGCAGGTCGAGGAGATCATCGGCCAGGGTCAGCAGGCCCCGTCCGGGCACATCCCCTTCACCCCCCGTGCCAAGAAGGTCCTGGAGCTGTCGCTCCGCGAGGCCCTTCAGCTGGGCCACAACTACATCGGCACGGAGCACATCCTGCTCGGCCTGATCCGTGAGGGCGAGGGCGTCGCCGCCCAGGTCCTGGTCAAGCTGGGCGCAGACCTCAACCGGGTGCGGCAGCAGGTGATCCAGCTGCTCTCCGGTTACCAGGGCAAGGAGACCGCCACCGCCGGCGGCCCTGCCGAGGGCACCCCCTCGACGTCCCTGGTCCTCGACCAGTTCGGCCGGAACCTCACCCAGGCCGCTCGTGAGTCCAAGCTCGACCCGGTCATCGGGCGCGAGAAGGAGATCGAGCGGGTCATGCAGGTGCTGTCCCGCCGTACCAAGAACAACCCGGTCCTGATCGGTGAGCCCGGCGTCGGCAAGACCGCCGTCGTCGAGGGCCTCGCCCAGGCCATCGTCAAGGGCGAGGTGCCCGAGACCCTCAAGGACAAGCACCTCTACACCCTGGACCTCGGCGCCCTGGTCGCCGGCTCCCGCTACCGCGGTGACTTCGAGGAGCGCCTGAAGAAGGTGCTCAAGGAGATCCGCACCCGCGGCGACATCATCCTGTTCATCGACGAGCTGCACACGCTGGTCGGTGCGGGTGCCGCCGAGGGCGCCATCGACGCCGCGTCGATCCTGAAGCCGATGCTGGCCCGCGGTGAGCTCCAGACCATCGGCGCCACCACCCTGGACGAGTACCGCAAGCACCTGGAGAAGGACGCGGCCCTCGAGCGCCGCTTCCAGCCCATCCAGGTCGCCGAGCCGTCCCTGCCGCACACGATCGAGATCCTCAAGGGTCTGCGTGACCGGTACGAGGCCCACCACCGGGTCTCCATCACGGACGAGGCGCTGGTCCAGGCGGCCACCCTGGCCGACCGCTACATCTCGGACCGCTTCCTGCCGGACAAGGCGATCGACCTGATCGACGAGGCCGGTTCCCGGATGCGCATCCGCCGGATGACCGCGCCGCCGGACCTGCGCGAGTTCGACGAGAAGATCGCCGCCGTCCGCCGGGACAAGGAGTCCGCGATCGACTCGCAGGACTTCGAGAAGGCCGCCTCCCTCCGCGACAAGGAGAAGCAGCTCCTGGCCGCCAAGGCCAAGCGGGAGAAGGAGTGGAAGGCCGGCGACATGGACGTCGTCGCCGAGGTCGACGGCGAGCTGATCGCCGAGGTCCTCGCCACGGCCACCGGCATCCCGGTCTTCAAGCTGACCGAGGAGGAGTCCAGCCGGCTCCTGCGCATGGAGGACGAACTCCACAAGCGGGTCATCGGCCAGGTCGACGCCGTCAAGGCGTTGTCGAAGGCGATCCGCCGTACGCGTGCCGGTCTGAAGGACCCGAAGCGCCCCGGTGGCTCGTTCATCTTCGCCGGCCCGTCCGGTGTCGGTAAGACCGAGCTGTCCAAGGCCCTCGCCGAGTTCCTCTTCGGTGACGAGGACGCGCTGATCTCCCTCGACATGTCGGAGTTCAGCGAGAAGCACACGGTGTCGCGTCTCTTCGGTTCGCCCCCCGGCTACGTGGGCTACGAAGAGGGTGGCCAGCTGACCGAGAAGGTCCGCCGCAAGCCGTTCTCCGTCGTCCTCTTCGACGAGGTGGAGAAGGCCCACCCGGACATCTTCAACTCGCTGCTTCAGATCCTGGAGGACGGTCGCCTGACCGACTCCCAGGGCCGGGTCGTGGACTTCAAGAACACGGTCATCATCATGACGACCAACCTCGGCACCCGGGACATCTCCAAGGGCTTCAACCTGGGCTTCGCGGCCTCGGGTGACACGAAGACCAACTACGAGCGCATGAAGAACAAGGTCCAGGACGAGCTCAAGCAGCACTTCCGGCCCGAGTTCCTCAACCGCGTCGACGACGTGGTCGTCTTCCCGCAGCTGACGCAGGAGGACATCCTGCGGATCGTCGACCTGATGATCAGCAAGGTGGACGAGCGCCTGAAGGACCGGGACATGGGCATCGAGCTCTCCCAGCCCGCCAAGGAGCTGCTGTCCAAGAAGGGCTACGACCCGGTGCTGGGCGCGCGTCCGCTGCGTCGCACGATCCAGCGCGAGATCGAGGACACGCTCTCGGAGAAGATCCTCTTCGGCGAGCTGCGCCCCGGTCACATCGTGGTCGTCGACACGGAGGGCGAGGGCGAGACCGCGACCTTCACCTTCCGCGGCGAGGAGAAGTCGGCCCTTCCCGACGTCCCGCCGATCGAGCAGGCGGCCGGCGGAGCCGGGCCGAACCTGAGCAAGGAGGCGTAACCCTTCGCGGGTTGGCCGATGAGAGGGGCCGGTGCCATGGGGCACCGGCCCCTCTCGCTTGTCCGCACCGGCCCTGTCGAGTTCCGTCAGCGGATGGAGCCTTGTCGGCGCCCTACGACAACTGGCCGTTGTAGTCCGGCAGCTTGAACGTCTTGTCGGCGTGGCCGCCCGAGAGGTCGGAGGCGCTGTTGCCGATGTTGGCGATGATGTCGTAGCCCTTGTTCTCGATGTCCACGCGCTGGGCGGTCTTGTAGGCGGCGACGTCCTTGAACAGGTCGAGGAAGCCGCGGACGTAGAGGCCGGATACCTGGTAGCCGTCGTGTTCGAGGTTGTACTCGGTGGGCAGGTAGATGATGCCCGGACGCGCGGTGACGAAGAACAGGGAGACGCCGTGCTGCTGGGCGTACTCGGCGACGTTCAGGACCGGCTTGTTGGCCGGCTGGGGCCAGCTGAAGCCGAAGTCGGTCTCCAGCGTGGTGTTGTCGATGTCGAAGACGATCGCCTGCTTCTCGCCCGGCTGCGCGGCGGCGATGCGCTGCTGGAGGTAGGGCAGTGCCTGGTCCATCACGGACTGGCAGTCCTGCTGCCAGGTGGCGTAGTCGACCGTGGTGGAGCTGCTCGCCGTCGCGGCCTGGGCCGGCGCGGCCAGTCCGGCGAGCGCGGCCACGGATACGGCGGTGACGGACATGCGGCGGGTCCAGGTGCCTGTGATCATCGGGCGGGGTGTCCTCTCGCGTCACTCTTGCTATGTCAGGGGCATGGTGAGTGGGGCAGGTGGCGCGAGGGGAACCGTAGGGTTACCGGCGGGTAGGAGGCTAGAGGTGTGCGTCGGAATCCGCTGCGACGGGGGCGGAGGGCGGGCCGCGCTGGTGACATACCGCACGGGTGAAATGTCCGTTACTAGCGTAGATAGTGGGCGTTTTGACCTGGGTGGTGGTGATTTCGCCCGCGGCGGTGTGGGCGAGTTGCCGACGTCGGGACGGGGCTGACCGGCCAGGCGGCCGCTGTCAAGAAAGGGGCAATTCTTGCCCTCAATACTATGAAATGTCGTAGATGGGGTGGCTTGAGCGGATGCCGGGATCCGGGTTACCAAGGGATGGCCCGTTCGGTGGCCGCCCCCTGTGGGACGGCTCCCCGGAGGGGCTCCCTGTTGCCTACCCCACGAGGTTCTGATGTCCCTGCGCGCCGCTCTCCGTTCCCCCCGTACGTCCTCGCTCCGCAGGCGGGCCGCTGTTCTGGCCGCCGGTGCCGGGGTCGCGGCCGTGGTGGGGTCGGGGGTCGCGTCGGCCGCCACCTCCAGCGCCGCCGCCTGGGTCGACCCGGTCCAGAAGTACACACTCTCCGCGAGCTTCGCCCAGGCCGGCAGCCATTGGAGCGCCAAGCACAGCGGGCAGGACTTCGCCGTGCCGACCGGCACCGAGGTCGTCGCCGCGCACGGCGGCACCGTCGTCAAGGCCGGCGGCAACGGCGCCGGTGACGGCCCCGCGTACGGCAACGCCATCGTCGTCAAGCACGGCAACGGCCAGTACTCGCAGTACGCGCATCTCTCCCGGGTCGACGTCAGGCCCGGTCAGGTCGTCAGGACCGGCCAGCACATAGCCCTGTCCGGCAGCACCGGCAACTCCACCGGGCCGCACCTGCACTTCGAGATCCGCACCACTGCGAACTACGGTTCCGCGGTCAACCCCGTCACCTTCCTGCGCGCCAAGGGCGTGACCGTCTAGGGACGCGTCCGGCGGCGCGCGCTAGGCGGGGTGCGAGCCCCGGTGGGCCTGGGTCACCAGGTCCACGGCGACCTCCAGGACGGCCTCGCGCCTCTTCTGGGGGTCGCCTTCGATGTCCTGCATGACGAACATGCCGGCGTGCAGCGTGAAGAGCGCGCTGATGCAGCGGACCTGGTCGGTCAGGGCGGCGTCCGGGTCGATGATGATGTCCCGCAGGCCGCGCATCCGGTCCTTGAAGGCGTCGCCGATCCGCAGCTCCCGGACCGTCGCCTGGTTCTCCTGCATGAACCGGAAGAGGGGTTCGGCGTCGGCCAGCGCCTGGTGGTAGCGCCGTACGATCTCCTGCTTGGTCTCCAGGGTGTGCGGCTGGCCCCTGCCCCACTCGATCAGGTTCTCGATCGGCCGGGTCAGGTCCTCGAAGAGGCTGACCAGGATCTCTTCCTTGGTCTTGAAGTGGTAGTACAGCGCCGCCTTGGTCACGTCGAGGCGCTCGGCGATCTCCCGCAGGGAGGTCTTCTCGTAGCCCTGCTCGGCGAAGAGTTCGAGCGCCACGTCCTGGATGCGCTGGCGGGTGTTTCCGCGGCGCTGCTGCTTGGTGCCGTCCATGGTGACGCTCATCCTCTTACTCCTCGCACTCCCGCGAAAACTTGCTTGCCGCCCGGCTAGTAAACTTACTTGACGCCCGGCTAGCAACGGGTCTAACTTCCGAGTGTACTGAACTAGCCGGGCGGCAAGTAAGTAGCTGTCGTCAGGGGGAGTGGGAGAGATGGCGGACACCCAGGCGGTCGAGAGCGGCCAGACTCCGGGGACACCGGAAGCGGCCGAGCAGCCGGAGAAAGAGCCGAAGAGCGTACGGGTCGTGATGCTCGCGCTCATGGTCGCGATGATGCTCGCGATGCTCGACAACATGATCGTGGGCACGGCGATGCCGACGATCGTGGGTGAGCTGGGCGGTCTGGAGCATCTGTCGTGGGTCGTGACCGCGTACACCCTCGCGACCGCGGCGGCCACCCCGCTCTGGGGCAAGCTCGGTGACATGTACGGGCGCAAGGGCGCCTTCATGACCTCCATAGTCATCTTCCTGGTCGGCTCCGCGCTCAGCGGCATGGCCCAGGACATGGGCCAGCTGATCGGGTTCCGGGCCATCCAGGGACTCGGCGCCGGCGGTCTGATGGTCGGCGTCATGGCGATCATCGGTGACCTCGTGCCGCCCCGCGAGCGCGGCAAGTACCAGGGCATGATTGCCGGTGTGATGGCGCTCGCCATGATCGGCGGCCCGCTGGTCGGCGGCACCATCACCGACAACTGGGGCTGGCGCTGGGCCTTCTACATCAACCTGCCGCTCGGCGTGGTCGCGCTGGCCGCCGTCAGCGCCGTACTGCACCTGCCGAAGAAGCGGAGCAAGACGCGCATCGACTACCTCGGCGCCGCTCTGCTGACCCTCGGCATCACCTCGATCGTGCTGGTCACCACCTGGGGCGGCTCCCAGTACGCCTGGACGTCCGCACGGATCATGGAACTGATCGCCATCGGCGTCGTCGCGCTGATCGGCTTCGTCTTCTGGCAGACCAAGGCCGCCGAGCCGGTCCTGCCGCTGCACATCTTCCGCAGCCGCAACTTCACCCTGATGTCGATCATCGGCTTCATCGTGGGCTTCGTGATGTTCGGCGCCACCCTGTTCCTGCCGCTCTACCAGCAGTCCGTGCAGGGCGCCTCCGCGACCAACTCCGGTCTGCTGCTGCTCCCGATGCTCGGCGCGATGCTGGTGACCTCGATGATCGCCGGACGGGTCACCACCAGCACCGGCCGCTACAAGGTCTTCCCCCTCGTGGGCGGCGTGCTGCTCACCGTCGGCCTGTACCTGCTGTCCACCATGGACACCGACACCACCCGGCTCACCTCCGGGGTGTACATGGCCGTCGTCGGCCTCGGCATGGGCTGCCTGATGCAGATCACCATGCTGGTCGCGCAGAACAGCGTGGAGATGAAGGACATGGGCGTCGCGTCCTCGTCCACCACCCTGTTCCGTACGCTCGGCTCCTCCTTCGGTGTCGCCATCATGGGCGCGCTCTTCAACGACCGGGTCAAGAACGTCATGGCCGAGCGGGCCGGCGCGGTGGGCTCCAAGGTCACCGAGCAGTCGGCGCAGCTGGACGCGAAGAGCCTGGCGAAGCTGCCGGCGGCGGCGCGCGAGGCGTACCAGCACGCGGTGTCGGCCGGTACCCATTCCGCCTTCCTGCTCGGTGCCGTGGTCGCCGTGCTGGTGCTGGCGGCGGCGATCTTCGTCAAGGAGGTCCCGCTGCGGGGCGGTCCGCAGAAGGCGGGCGAGTCCGACGAGGCCGCGCCGATGCCGGTGGTCGAGGCCGTCTGAGCGAGGTGCCGGTCGAGGCCGGTTGACCACGGTGCGGGAGTTCCGGGGAGTACCGCCCCCGGGACTCCCGCTTCGCCGTTTCGGGCCGAAGACTGACGGCGTGGACAAACTGCGGCAGCTACGCCTCGCCAAGGACGCCATGGACCGGGACTGGGCCGACCCGGCCCTGGATCTCGACGCGGTCGCGGCGCACGCCGGATACTCGCGGTACCACTTCCTGCGCGCCTTCAAGGAGGCGTACGGCGAGACGCCCGGCCAGTACCTGACGCACCGCAGGATCGAGCGGGCACAGGAGATGCTGCGCGGCGCGAACCTCACCGTCACCGAGATCTGCCATCTGGTCGGCTTCAGCAGCCTCGGCACCTTCTCGGCGAGATTCAAGGCCCGCACCGGACTCAGCCCCACCGAGTACCGGACCAGGCACGTGGGTCGCGGCGCCTCCCTGATCCCCGGCTGCTACGCCATGCTCTGGGCCGGCGGGTTCCCGGGCAGAAGCGCAACTTCCGAGAAGCGCGGCCCGGACCCGGCTGCCTACCGTGACGGACAGGAACAGCGACCGTCCGGCGGCAGCGGCCGGGCAGGCAGGAGAGCGCAGCCATGATCCAGGGCCTGGCCATCACCACCGTGTGGACCTTCGACCAGCAGCGGACCAAGGCCTTCTTCACCGAGAAGCTCGGCTTCGAGGTGCGCGAGGACCTCGCGATGGGTGACATGCGGTGGATCACCGTCGGCGCCAAGGACCAGCCGGGCGTCGAACTCGCCCTGATGCGCCTGGACGGCCCGGGCCTCGACCCCGAGTCCGCCGAGGCGCTGCGCAAGCTGGTCGCCAAGGGGGTCATGGGCGCCGGCGCGTTCCGCACGGACGACTGCCGCGGCGACTACGAGACCTTCAGGGCGCGGGGCGTCGAGTTCGTCCAGGAGCCCAGGGAACGGCCGTACGGCATCGAGGCGATCTTCCGCGACGACAACGGCAACTGGTACTCGCTGACCGAGCGCAGCGAAGAGCTCGACTTCTCCAAGGAGTTCTGAGCATGGCGACGGAGACCGGGCCCGATCACACCGCCGTGCGTACCGCCCTGTGGCGGGCGCTGCACCTGCGCGCCGACGCGCCGCCGTACGTCATCGAGGACGAGATCGGACTGCGGCTCGCCGAGCCGGACGCCGTGGACGGGGCGGGGGCGGGCGGCCGCGAGGGCTGGCTCGCCCGGCCGGACATGGACATCGAGGCCACCCGGCGGACCCGGGCGTCCATCGTGGCCCGCGCCCGGTTCGTCGAGGACCTGGTGGTCGCGGAGGCCGGGCGCGGGGTCGACCAGTACCTCGTCCTCGGTGCCGGGCTCGACACCTTCGCGCAGCGCCGGGCCGCCGACGCGGTCGCCGCCGGGCTGCGCGTGTTCGAGGCCGACCGGGCCGGGGCCGTGGCCTGGAAGCGACGGCGGCTGACCGAGCTGGGGTACGGCGTGCCGGACTGGCTGACGCTGGTGCCGGTGGACTTCGAGGGGGACTGGTGGGGGCGGCTGGTGGCCGCCGGGCTCGATCCGGGGCGGCCGGCCGTGGTCGCGTCCGCCGGGGTCACGATGTACCTCACCGAGGCCGCGATCGCCGCCACCTTCCGGTGCATCGCGCGGCTCGCTGCCGGGTCGACGCTGGTCACGACGTTCCTGCGGCCGATCGAGGACGTCGAGCCGGACCAGCGGGAGCAGCTGCTGGCGGCCCAGCGGGGCGCGCGGGCCTCCGGCACGCCCTTCCTGAGCTTCTACACACCCGAACGGATGGCGGCCCTCGCCCGCGAGGCCGGCTTCCGGGACACCCGGCACGTCCCGGCGGAGGAGCTCGCCGACCGCTACTTCGCCGGCCGCGCCGACGGCCTGCGCCCGTCCCGCGGCGAGGAACTCCTCGTGGCACTCACCTGAGGCACCTCTTCCGGGGCACGCCTGGGCACGCCTGGGGCACGCCTTCTGGGGTGCGGCGGCTGAGGCACCCCTTCCGGGGCACGCCCGGCGCACGCTTTCTGGGGCGCGGCGGCTGAGGCGCGGCCCCCGTGGCACCGGCCGGAGCGCTTCTCAGCGGCTTCCCGCCTGGGCCGGGCCCGGCAGCACCGGGTAGCTGCCGGTGGCCGTCGGGGCATGCTCCGGCAGCCACAGGACGGCCACCGCGCCCTCCGCCGGGATGTGCTGGGGCGCGCCCGCCGGGCGGATGTTGCGGAAGGTCAGGCGGGCGCCCAGGACGCGTGCCTGACCCGCCGCGATGGTCAGGCCCAGGCCGTGGCCCTGGCCGGCCCGGTCCTTGCTGCCGGTGCGGAAGCGGCTCGGGCCCTCGGCGAGGAGTTCCTCGGGGAAGCCGGGGCCGTGGTCGCGGACCCGGATGACCCTGCCCTCGACGGTCACCTCGATCGGCGGCCTGCCGTGCCGGGCCGCGTTGGCGAGCAGGTTGAACAGCACCCGCTCCAGTCGGCGCGGATCGGTGGTGACCTCCGACTCGTGCACCACCCGCACCTCGATCTGCGGGTCCTTCGCGGCCACCCGCCGGGCGACGAACTCGCCCAGCATGATGTCCTGCAGCTCGGCCCGCTCCGAGGCACTGTCGAGACGGGCCACCTCCAGCACGTCCTCGACGAGGGTGCGCATCGCCTTCGCCCGGTCCAGGACCAGTTCGGTCGGCCGGCCGGGCGGCAGCAGCTCGGCCGCCGTGAGCAGGCCGGTCACCGGCGTACGCAGCTCGTGCGCGATGTCCGCCGTCACCCGCCGCTCGGCCTCGAGACGCTGCTGCAACGCGTCCGCCATGGCGTCCACCGCCCGCGCCAGGTCGTCGGTCTCGTCCCGTACGACCCCGCCGATCGCCTCGCGCACCCGCACGTCCGGCTCGCCCATGGCGACCTGGTTGGCCGCGGCCGCCGCCTTGCGCAGCCGGCGCGAGAGCTGACCGCCGATCAGCACCCCGAGCGCGCTGCCGCCGAGGACGACCGCGATGGAGCCGATGACGAGGGCCTGGTCGAGGTCCTTCAGCACATCGCTGCTGCGGTTGGCGAAGGTGCTGTGCAGGGACAGCACCCGTCCGTCCTTGGCCTGCACCGCCGCCCAGATGTCCGGCGCGCCGGTGTGGTCGATGACGTCGGTCGCCCGGCGGCCCGCCTCGACCCGCTCGCGCAGGGCCGGCGGCAGCCGGGGGTCGTCGACCTTGACGTCGGGGAAGTTCGCCCTCCCGTACAGCTCGTAGTTGCGCTGCGCGATCTGTAGCCGCTCGTTGGCCAGGTCGCGCGCGTTGTCCAGCATCGAGACCCGGGCGGCGTTGTGCACCACCAGGCTCAGCGCGATCGCGACCAGCGCGCCGACCAGCGCGATCGCCGCGCTCAGCTTCCATCTGAGCCCGGTGCGCAGTCCCGGGCTCCGGTACCGGACGAAGAACCGTCGCATGACCGCCTCGCTCAGGCCTTCAACTTGTAGCCGAAACCGCGGACCGTCTCGATCCGGTCCTGGCCGATCTTGGTGCGCAGCCGCTGCACATGGACGTCGACGACGCGGGTGTCGCCGCCCCAGCCGTAGTCCCAGACGCGTTCGAGCAGCTTGTCGCGGGAGAGTACGGTCCCCGGTGCCGAGGAGAACTCGAGCAGCAGCCGCATCTCGGTCGGGGTGAGCGCGACCGGCTGCCCGGACCGGCGCACCTCCATGCCCTCGGTGTCGATCTCGAGTTCGCCGAAGGTGAGCATGGAGCCGGTCACCTCCGCCGCGTCCCCGTGCGGCTTGTCGCCGCCGCTCGCGTGCCCGAAGCGGCGCAGCACCGCCCGGATCCGGGCGACCAGTACGGCGCCGTCGAACGGCTTGGTGACGTAGTCGTCGGCGCCCGCCTCCAGGCCGAGCACCACGTCGATCGAGTCGGCGCGCGCCGACAGCATGATCACCGGGACGGTCGACTCGTCACGGATGCGCCGGCACAGGCTCACCCCGTCCATGCCCGGGACCATCACGTCCAGCAGGGCGATGTCGGGCCGGTCGGCGCGGAAGGCCTCCAGCCCCGACAGGCCGTCGGGCATGGCGGTCACCGCGAAGCCGTCCCGCTCCAGGGTGAGCTGGGTGGCCTCGCGGATGACGTCGTCGTCCTCGACGAACAGGACGTGGGTCTGGTCTGCCATCCCGGCTCTCTAGGTGGTCGGTGGGGTGGGTTCAGTTGGCGGTGGAGGGCTCCGGCGTGGCGTCGCCGCTGCCGGCCGCGTTGCCGTAGTCGGTGTGGTGGAAGTCCTCCTGCACGAAGCGTCCCGCGGCCCAGCTGTAGGTGATCACGTTCTCGCCCGAGGGGCTCGACACCGGGTCGCCCTTCTCGTACACCTGCTTGGTCACGCTCAGGTCGCCCCGGTCTATCTCCGCGTAGACCGGGGACTCCTCGGCCTTGAAGACATTCTTGTACGCGCCGCTCTCCCGGCGGTACACGTACGCCCCGACCCCGACCGCGTCCCCGCAGGTCAGTACGTTGACGACGACGTCCTCGGCGGGGCCTGAGGTGAGGTCGCCGTACGTCACGTCGACCGGGTACTCGTCGCCCGCGCACGGCTTCAGGTCCCGCTTCACCGTGGCCGAGACCACCGGGTCGGCCTTCACCAGAGCGACCGCGTCGACCTTGTCGTACGTCTGGGACGGATTGGGCGAGGGGGCCTTGGCGGCCGGGACGTTCGCGGCCGAGCCGGCGTGTGCCGGGCCCTCGTCCCGGGCTCCGGTGCCGCCGGTGCCGCAGGCCGCGGCGAAAAGGGCGAGGGCGGCGAGCACGGCCGTCGCCGTGATCACCGCCTGCGCACTCGCCGGGTCCCTGCTGGGCTCCGTGCCGGTCAGGCCGCGCAACGCTCCCGCTCCTCACGCTCCAGCGCGCGTGCGTCGAGGTCGCGTGACTCCAGCTCCTCGCGGAGCCGGGCGAGCGCCCGGTGCAGCGTGCTCTTGACCGTTCCGGCCGACATGCCGAGGGCGGCGGCCGTCTCCTCCGTGGACATCTGCTCCCAGTGTCGCAGCACGACGACACTGCGCTGCTTCGGAGCCAGAACTTTCATGATGTCCATAAGGAGAGCGCGGTCCGCGTGCTGCTCGGTGGAGTCCTCCACGCGGGCGTCGGGCAGCTGCTCGGTCGGGACCTCCTCCAGCTTCCGGGCCCGCCACCACTCGGTCCGTGTGTTGATCATGACCCGGCGCAGGTAGGCGTCCGCGAGTTTCTTGTCGGCGATGCCGTCCCAGCGGCCGTACGTCCGTACCAGCGCGGTCTGCAGCAGGTCCTGGGCGTCGGTCGGGTCCGGGACCAGCCGGCGGGCGCTGCGCAGCAGCGCGTCCTGCCGGGTGCGGACGTACTCCTCGAATTCGAGCACCTCGCCCTGCGCCATGATCAACCGCCTCCCGATCCCCGTCTTCCCCGGCCCAGTGCCTGGGTTCCCGTCCCGCGGTCCTGGCGGGCACAGAAACGAAGCTACGGACCCGTTGTCACGGGGCTGTGCGCAGCAGCCTGCGGGTAGCAATCGGCTGTCCGTCGGTTGTGTAACGGAAGTAGGTTCGGGGTAAGTAGGCGCAGTTTTATGCCCAGTTGTGCGGTGTTTTGTCGTGCGATCGGGGTCGTGACACAGCCCTGTGCGCTGTGACGCGGCTGTGCGTTCGCGGTGCGTCAGCCCACTGGAAGCCGGTACAGGCCGCCCGCGAGCGGCTCCACCAGCCCGTCCGAGACCAGCCCGTCCAGCGCCCGCGCCCGCTGCACCGGCTCGTGCCACACCCGGTCGAGAGCCGTCTGCGGCACGGGCGCGTGCGCCTCGCGCAGGACGGCGAGCAGTTTGCCGCGCACCTGACGGTCCGTACCGGCGTACGTCTGCCCGCGCCGGGGCGGACCCTCGTGCTCCGGCTTGCCGGCCAGCCGCCAGGCACACTCCCCGGCGATCGGGCACCGCTGGCACGTCTCGTTCTTCGCCGTGCACACCAGCGCGCCCAGCTCCATCGAGGCCGCGGCCCAGCGGGCGGCGGTCCTCTCGTCCGTCGGCAGCAGCTCGCGGGCGAGCTTGCGCTCGGCGGCGGTGGTGGCGTTCGGCGGGTACTGCACACCGCTCACCGCCCGCGCGAACACCCGCCGCACATTGGTGTCGAGTACGGCGTGCCGCTGCCCGTACGCGAACGAGGCGACCGCCGCGGCGGTGTACTCACCGATGCCCGGCAGCGCGAGCAGGTGCGCGTGATCCGTCGGTACGTCCCCGCCGTGCCGTTCCGTTATGGCGACGGCGGCGCCGTGCAGCCGCAGGGCGCGGCGCGGGTAGCCGAGCCGGCCCCAGGCGCGCACCGCCTCGCCGGGCGCCTCGGCGGCGAGGTCGGCGGGGCGCGGCCAGCGGGCCAGCCACTGCTCGTACACGGGCTGCACCCGGCTCACCGGGGTCTGCTGCAGCATGAACTCGCTCACCATCACCCCCCACGGGCCCGCCTCCGGGCGGCGCCAGGGGAGGTCACGGGCATGGGCGTCGAACCAGGCGATCACGGGGGCGTGGAGCTTCTCAGTCATGTCCCTTCCGATCCTGCCACGTCCGGCGACGGCTGGGGTGGACGTGGTTCGTGGCGGGGCGGGGCCGGGGCTGGCGCCCCTCGCCAGGAGGCTCGCCATGAAGACGAGCCGTGCTGACGGGAGTTGCCGGAATGATGATCCGGAAAAGTTGAGGTTTGGGCGGCGGGTGGGGCGAGGAACTGCACGGATCTCTCGTACAGTTTGCGCCGTGGGATCTCTGCGCAATCCGGTCGGGCCGCTTCCCTCCTCCATCTACTGGCGACGGAGGGTCTTCATGCTGTCGGCGCTCGTCGTCCTGGCGCTGCTGATCGCGTGGATCGTGACGTCGAACGGCGGGGGCGGCAAGAAGAACGCGGGCGGGTCGGACGGCAAGAATCCCGTGTCCACGATCACGCCGGGGCCGTCCGGCAGCGGGCCGGCGATCAGCCAGGCACCGGGCGGCCGGGACGAGTCGAGCGGCGGCTCGGGGAGCGGTTCGACCTCCGGTTCCGACGGCGGGAGTTCGGGCGCAACGGGCGGTGACCCGTCGTCGGGTTCCGCCGGTTCGGCGGGCTCCTCGGGTTCGTCGGGTTCGTCGGGTTCGTCAGGTTCATCGGCCGGTTCGGGCGGTGACGACGTCACGTCGGGTTCCGGCGGTACGGTCGCCTCGCTGCCGGGGTCCTCCTCACTGCCCAACTGCACCGCCGGGTCGGTGGCGTTGAGCCTGAAGAGTCTGCACAACTCGTACTCGCCGGAGCAGACGCCGACCTTCCAACTCACCGCGAAGAACACGTCGTCCAGCGACTGCAAGATCGACCTCGGACCGAAGAACGCGGTGCTGACCATCACGCAGGCCAGTTCGGACGCAGGCTACTGGTCGTCGGCGGACTGCCCGAAGACGGCGGCGAGCCGGTGGTACCGGGTGCCGGCCGGCAGCAGCATCACGTACACCCTGACGTGGGACCGGAAGCCGAGCGCTCCCCAGTGCGCGACGCCTGCGGCGGGCTCGGCCGGGGCGGGCACGTACCTTCTGGAGGCCGAGGCGCCGGGGTATGCCAAGGCCCAGGCGTCTTTCGTGCTGGCGGCGGATTAGCGGGCCGCCCTGGGGGTACCTCCCAGGCCCTTAAGGCACCGGGGAGGCACGACTGCCCGCGGCAAGGTGAAAGACACGGCTGGGCAGCGCCCCGTAAGGGGCGCGGGGAACTGCGCGATCAGCCCCCGCCGGGCCGCGGCCGCCTCGCAACGCGAACTGCCGAGTCAAACGGCGAAATCAGACATACCGTTCAAGAATCGAAGACTCCGCCAGCCGGGACAGCCCCTCGCGCACGCTTCGGGCGCGGGCCTCACCGACGCCGTCCACGGTCTGGAGGTCATCGACGCTCGCGGCGAGCAGCTTCTGTAGGCCACCGAAGTGCTCCACCAGCCGGTCGATGATCGCCCCCGGCAGCCTCGGCACCTTCGCCAGCAGCCGGAAGCCGCGCGGCGACACCGCGGAGTCCAGCGCCTCCGGCGACCCCGTGTACCCCAACGCCCGCGCCACCGTCGGCAGTTCCAGCAGCTCCGCATGGCTGAGGGCGTCCAGCTCGGACAGCGCCTCATCGACCGTACGGGAGCGTTTCGCCGTCGGCTCGGGCACATAGTCCCGGACCACCAGCTCGCGCTCCGGCTCGACCCCGGCGATCAGCTCGTCCAGCTGGAGGGCGAGAAGCCGCCCGTCGGTGCCCAGTTCGACCACGTACTCGGCGATCTCCGTGGCGATCCGGCGGACCATCTCAAGGCGCTGCGCGACGGCGGACACGTCGCGGACCGTCACCAGGTCCTCGATCTCCAGCGCCGACAGCGTGCCCGCGACCTCGTCCAGGCGGAGCTTGTACCGCTCCAGCGTCGCCAGCGCCTGGTTCGCGCGGGAGAGGATCGCCGCCGAGTCCTCCAGGACGCGGCGCTGACCGTCGACGTACAGCGCGATCAGCCGCATCGACTGGGAGACCGAGACCACCGGGAAGCCGACCTGCTTGGAGACGCGGTCCGCCGTGCGGTGGCGGGTGCCCGTTTCCTCCGTGGGGATCCTCGCGTCGGGCACGAACTGCACGCCCGCCCGCAGGATCTTCGACAGGTCGGAGGAGATCACGATGCCGCCGTCGAGTTTGCACAGCTCACGCAGCCGGGTCGCCGTGAACTCGACATCCAGCACGAAACCGCCCGTGCACATCGCCTCGACCGTCTTGTCGAAGCCGAGGACGATCAGCCCGCCCGTGTTGCCGCGGAGGACCCGCTCCAGGCCGTCCCGCATGGACGTGCCCGGAGCCACGGCGCTCAGCGAGGCGCGCATCAGGCCATCGGAACCGGCACTCCCACCGGACTTTCCGGGAGCTCCTGCCCGGTCGTTGGCTGCCACTGCACTCCTCCGGTCGCAGGTTCTGAGGCGCTGCCGTCCCCGCACTCGGTTCGTACGGACGGGCGAGACCAGGGCAAAGTCTACCGGCGCTCCTCCGCCTCCCGTGGGGCCTCTCGGCGACGGGAGCGCGGCAGCACCCGCAGCGCATCCCCCATGTCGGCGACTTCGAGGACCTTCATGCCCGCCGGGATCTTGCCGGGATCGCCCGGCACGAGCGCGTGCGTGAAGCCGAGCCGGTGCGCCTCCGCGAGCCTGCGCTGGACCCCGGTGACCCGTCTGACCTCGCCCGCGAGGCCCACCTCGCCGATGGCGACCAGGTTCTTCGGGAGCGGGGTGTCGCTGGCGGCGGAGGCCAGGGCGAGGGCGATGGCCAGGTCGGCCGCGGGCTCGGAGAGCTTCACCCCGCCGACCGTCGCGGAGTAGATGTCCCGCTTGCCGAGCGCGCTGATCCGGCCGCGCTGCTCCAGGACGGCCAGCATCATCGAGACCCGGGAGGTCTCCAGGCCGGAGGTGGTCCGGCGCGGGGAGGGGATCTGGGAGTCGACCGTCAGCGCCTGCACCTCGGCGACCAGGGGGCGGCGGCCCTCCAGGGTGACGGTCAGGCAGGTGCCGGGGACCGGTTCGGCACGTCGGGTCAGGAAAAGCCCGCTGGGGTCGGCGAGGCCCGTGATGCCCTCGTCGTGCAGTTCGAAGCAGCCGACCTCGTCGGTGGCGCCGTAGCGGTTCTTGACGCCCCGGACCAGGCGCAGGCGGGCGTGCCGGTCGCCCTCGAAGTGCAGGACGACGTCCACCAGGTGTTCCAGCAGGCGGGGGCCGGCGATCGCGCCGTCCTTGGTGACATGGCCCACGAGCAGGGTGGACATGCCCCGCTCCTTGGAGGCGCGGATGAGCGCCCCGGCCACCTCGCGGACCTGGGCCATGCCGCCGGGGGCGCCGTCGATCTCCGGGGAGGCGACCGTCTGTACGGAGTCCAGGACCAGCAGTGACGGCTTCACCGCGTCCAAGTGACCGAGGACGGCGGCCAGATCGGTCTCGGCGGCGAGGTAGAGGTGGTCGTCGATGGCGCCGATGCGGTCGGCGCGCAGCCGGACCTGGCTGGCCGACTCCTCGCCGGTGACATAGAGGGTGCGGTGCTCGTCACTGGCCGACTTGGCCGCCACGTCGAGGAGGAGGGTGGACTTGCCGACGCCGGGCTCGCCGGCGAGCAGCACCACCGCGCCGGGGACCAGGCCGCCGCCGAGGACCCGGTCCAGCTCGGGCACGCCGGTGGTGCGGGCGGTGGCCTGACGGCCGTCGACCTGGCCGATGGGCACCGCGGAGGTGGTGACCCGGCCGGGGGCCGTCGTCCGGACGGCGGGCGTGCCGTACTCCTCGACCGTCCCCCACGCCTGGCACTCGGCGCACCGGCCGAGCCACTTGGCCGTCTGCCAGCCGCACTCGGTGCAGCGGTAGGACGGACGGTCCTTCGAGGTCTTGGTACGGGCAGCCATGCGGAAACCGTAGCCCCCGCCACTGACAGTGGGCCGACAGTGGTCCGTGTGACAGGTGTGGGTGGACCGGTCCCGGCCACCCCGAGACGGGAACGAGCCACGGTAGAACACGTTCCTGTCCCCTTTTGAGGGATCGTTTCACCCGTACGGATTAAAAGTGGTCAAGCCGCCAGAAGGGGCGATACAGGGCCGCCTACGGTCGCACGGGTGATGAGCAGCAGTGCGGAGACCTCGGCCCGAACGACAGGCGCGCACCGGGCACACCGGGAGGCGCGCGCGGCGCGTGATCGTACGGCGGCGCGTGCGCTGGCGCAGCGACCGCCGGCGCGCTACGAACCGTACCTGGACGGCCTGTTCACCTACTGCCTCTCGGTGCTGTGCGACCACGACGCGGCCGTCGCCGCGCTCGGGGACGTCCTCGCCCTCGCCGAGCGGCGCGGCCAGCGCGTCCCGGAGGCCGCCGGGGACCGCAGGGCCTGGCTGTACGCGCTGACCCGCTGGGCCTGTCTGCGCGGCCTCGCCCAGGCCAAGCAGAAACGTCAGGCCACCCACGCGGCGGGCCGGCCCCCCACCCCCGCCCCCGACCCCGGGGTCCCCGCCGACACCCAGGAGCAACGGCGTCGCGAACTCGCCCTGCTCGCCTGGCCCGAGGCCGCCGGCACCACCCCCGAGCAGCGCGAGGCGCTCGAACTCGCCGTCCGCCACCACCTCGCCGCCCACGAGGTCGCCGCCGTCCTCGGCATGGACCTGGCCGGCGCCCGGGAGCTGCTCGCCTCCGCCGCCTGCGAGGTGGAACGCACCCGCGCGGCCCTCGCCGTCGTCGAGACCGGCGGCTGCCCGAGCGTGTCCCACCTCACCGGCGACAGCCAGCTCGTCCTCAGCAGCGCCCTGCGCCGGGAACTGGTCCGGCACGTCGACGACTGCCCGCGCTGCCGCCGCACCGCCGAACGCGCGGCTCCCGGCCGGTGGCCCGGCGCGATGACCACGCCCGCCGAGCTGCCCGTCCTGGAGGCGCCCCGCGCGGCCCTGCACATGGCCATGGCGCATCAGCCACGCGCGCGTGGCGCCGCCGCCCCCCGCTTCGACCGGCGCGGCTTCCCGATGGACCCCAAGGACCACGCGGCCCGCCGCGACCGGCTACGCGCGCGTGCCGTCACGACGACCGTCGTCGCCACGGTGGTCGCGGCGCCGGTGCTGGCCCTGTGGGCGGCGTACCGGGGCTCGCCGGCCGGGGAGGGCCACGACGGGACGTCCGCGAGCGTGCGGGAGGCCGCCGGCCCCGACGCGCTCGGCGGCGACACGGCCGGGGGCTACGAGAACGCCGGCAACGCCAGCACCAGACCCGGACCGCGCGTCGGCAAGGACGGCAAGGCCGATGTGTCGGTGGAGGTGATCAGCGTCGGCGGAGCCGACCGGAAGGCGGTCGGCTCGGGACACCTCGCGGTGACGGCCGCGAACGACGGCGACACGACGCTGATCACGCTGGCGGCGTCCGGGGACGCGGCGGTGCGGTGGTCGGTGACCACCCCGGCGAGCTGGCTGTACTTCTCCCGGCCGTCGGGAACGCTGCGGCCGGGAGAGTCGTTCACGATCAAGGTGTACGTCGATCATCTGCGGGAGCCGGCCGGGCGCTGGGGCGCGCGGGTGGCGGTGGCGCCGGCGGGGGCGGTGGTGTCGATCAGCGGGTACGGGACGGCTCCGCCGCCGCGTCGGGGGCCTCAGCCGCCGCCTCCGGGGAGACCGACGCCGACGCCGACCGATTCGGCGTCCGCCGAGCCGACACCGCCGGTCAGTGAGCCGCCGACGTCGGCGTCGCCCACGCCGAGCGCGTCAGACCCGGGGAGCCCGACGGGGTCGGCATCACCGACGGCTCCCGACAGCGAGGGCCCACCGCCGACTCCGTGAGCATTGCGGGTGCGGTGCGGTGCGGTGCGGTGCGGTGCGGTGCGGGTGCGGTGGCGGGTGCGGCGCCGTGGTGGCTGGTCGCGCAGTTCCCCGCGCCCCTGAAGGGGCGCCTCGGTGGGTGTCGGGTGGGAGGGGCGCGTTCCTTGTGTGCCTGGCGGGTGCGGCGCCGTGGTGGCTGGTCGCGCAGTTCCCCGCGCCCCTGAAGGGGCGCCTCGGTGGGCGTCGGGTGGGAGGGTCGCGTTCCTTGTGTGCCTGGCGGGTGCGGCGCGGTTGTGGCTGGTGGCGCAGTTCCCCGCGCCCCTGAAGGGGCGGCTCGGTGGGTGTCGGGTGGGAGGGGGCGTGGTTCCGCGTGTGCCTGGCGGGGCGTCGGCGTGGGGTCAGTTGGTGGGATCCGCCGGATGCGGGGCCAGCAGTGGCGACTGCGAAGCCAGGCGGGCCTCGCACAGTTCGGCCAGGCGGTCGTACCCTGCCTTGCCCATCAGTTCGGTCAGTTCCGGCCGGTACGAGAGGTACACCGGGTCGCCCGCGCCGTGCGCCGAGGTGGCCGAGGTGCACCACCAGTGCAGGTCGTGGCCGCCCGGGCCCCAGCCCCTGCGGTCGTACTCGCCGATCGAGATCTGCAGGACGCGCGTGTCGTCGGGGCGGTCGATCCAGTCGTACGTGCGGCGGATCGGGAGCTGCCAGCAGACGTCCGGCTTGGTCTCCAGCGGCTCGCGGCCCTCCCGCAGCGCCAGGATGTGCAGCGAGCAGCCCGCGCCGCCCGCGAAGCCGGGCCGGTTCTGGAAGATGCACGAGCCGTTGAAGGGACGGGTCTGGCGGGAGCCCTCCTCGTCCTCCGAGACCCAGCCGTGCTCGGTGCCCTCGGCGTGGTGCTGCCAGATGTCCGGCGTGAGCCGCGCCACATGCCCGGCGACCCGCTTCTCGTCGTCCTCGTCGGAGAAGTGCGCGCCCAGCGTGCAGCAGCCGTCGTCCGCGCGGCCCGCCTGGATGCCCTGGCAGCCGCTGCCGAAGACGCAGTTCCAGCGGGAGGTCAGCCAGGTCAGATCACAGCGGAACACCTGCTCGTCGTCCGCCGGATCCGGGAACTCCACCCACGCGCGCGCGAAGTCGAGACCCTTCTCGTCCGCGGCCAGAGCCTTCTTCGACAGCGTCGCCGCCTTCGGCCGCTTCGGTGGCTTCACGCCCGAAGGACCGTCGGCTGATTTGGCGGCCTTGTGGTCCTTCGTGTTTTTCGTCTTTGGCACCTGTCAAGGGTAAGTCGCCGAGAACGGCTGCGGGCACCGCTCAGGGCCTGTCGGCAGCAGTGTTCCGTACAGTTCCGTACATGAGACTCGGTGTCCTCGACGTGGGATCCAACACGGTGCACCTGCTGGTGGTGGACGCGCACCCCGGCGCGCGCCCCCTTCCGGCGCATTCGCACAAGGCGGAGCTGCGCCTTGCCCAACTTCTGGACGGCAACGGGGCGATCGGCCCCGACGGCGTCGAGAAACTGGTCGGTGTCGTCAAGGACGCCCTCCAGGCCGCGGAGGACAAGGGCGTCGAGGACCTGCTGCCGTTCGCCACCTCCGCCGTGCGCGAGGCCAGCAACGCCGACGACGTCCTCGCGCGCGTGAAGGCCGACACCGGTGTCGAACTCCAGGTCCTCAGCGGCGCCGAGGAGGCCCGCCTGACCTTCCTCGCGGCCCGCCGCTGGTTCGGCTGGTCCGCCGGGAAGCTGCTGGTCCTGGACATCGGCGGCGGCTCCCTGGAGATCGCGTACGGCATCGACGAGGAGCCGGACGCGGCCGTCTCGCTGCCGCTCGGCGCCGGCCGGCTCACCGCGGGCTGGCTCCCCGGCGACCCGCCGTCCGCCGGCGACATACGGGCGCTGCGTCGCCATGTACGCGCCGAGATCGCCCGAACGATCGGCGAGTTCAGCCGCTTCGGCGCCCCCGACCACGTGGTCGCCACCTCCAAGACCTTCAAGCAGCTGGCCCGCATCGCCGGCGCGGCCCGCTCCGCCGACGGCCTCTACGTCCAGCGCGAACTCAAGCGGAGCTCCCTGGAGACCTGGGTCCCGAGGCTCGGGGCCATGACCACGGCCCAGCGCTCCGCACTCCCGGGAGTGTCGGACGGCCGGTCGGGCCAGCTGGTGGCGGGCGCCCTGGTGGCGGAGGCCGCGATGGACCTCTTCGAGGTGGAGAACCTGGAGGTGTGTCCGTGGGCCCTGAGGGAGGGAGTCATCCTGCGGCGCCTCGATCACATGGGTACGGCGTGACCGCGCCTTCGCCGGTCCCTTCGCCGACGCGACGCCGGTCACACCGGGGAGCAGGCGCCCCCTGTCCACTGGCCCCCACCCCGTAACCTGTCCCTCGTGGCAAACCCAAGGGACGTCGTCCGCATCCCGGATGCGAAGGTCGCGCTCTCCACGGCCTCCGTCTACCCGGAGTCGACGGCGACGGCCTTCGAGATCGCCGCGCGCCTCGGTTACGACGGCGTCGAGGTCATGGTGTGGACCGACCCGGTCAGCCAGGACATCGAGGCCCTGCGGCGGCTGAGCGAGTACCACCGCATCCCGATCCTCGCCGTGCACGCGCCCTGTCTGCTGATCACCCAGCGGGTCTGGTCCACCGACCCCTGGGTCAAGCTCCGGCGGGCCCGGTCCGCCGCCGAGAAGCTGGGCGCGAGCACAGTCGTCGTCCACCCCCCGTTCCGCTGGCAGCGCCAGTACGCCCGCGACTTCGTCGAGGGGATCTGGCGCATGGCGAACGAGACCGATGTGCGGTTCGCGGTGGAGAACATGTACCCCTGGCGCTACCGCGACCGCGAGATGCTCGCGTACGCCCCCGACTGGGACGTCACCAAGGACGACTACCGGCACTTCACGATCGACCTCAGCCACGCCTCGACGTCCCGCGTCGACGCGCTCGCCATGCTCGACCGGATGGGCGGCCGGCTCGGCCATGTCCACCTCGCCGACGGCCGCGGCTCCGCCAAGGACGAGCACCTGGTGCCCGGCCGCGGCACCCAGCCCTGCGCCGAACTGCTGGAGCGGCTCGCGGTCACCGGGTTCGACGGGCATGTCGTCATCGAGGTCAACACCCGGCGCGCGATGTCCGGCGCGGAGCGCGAGGCGGACCTCGCGGAGGCCCTGGCCTTCACCCGCCTGCACCTGGCCTCGGCGGTGAAGGTGCCCCGCCGATGACCCGTACCGCAGACGGCACGGGGAACGGCGGCACGGGGAACGGCGGCACCGCAGGCGGCACCGGCGTCCGGCGCCGCGGCCGGCCCCCGCGTACCGAGTCGGCCGGCACCCGGGACCGTATCCTCGCCACCGCCCGCGAGGAGTTCTCCGAACGCGGGTACGAGAAGACGTCCGTACGCGCCATCGCCAAGGCCGCCGGCGTCGACTCCGCCCTGGTCCACCACTATTTCGGCACCAAGGAGCAGATCTTCGAGGCCGCCGTCTCGGTCGCTTTCGCCCCCGCGCTCAACGCGCCCACCGCCATCGCCGACGGCCCGCTGGAGGGCGTCGGCGAGCGTCTGACCCGGTTCGTCTTCGGCATCTGGGAGAACCCCACCACCCGTACCCCGCTCCTCGCGATCCTCCGCTCCGCCGTCAACAACGACACGGCCGCCGCCGTCTTCCGCCGCCTGATCGCCACCCAGCTGCTGCGCCGTGTCGCGGAGCAGCTGGACCTGCCCGACGGGGAGCTGCGCGCCGAGCTGGCCGCGGCGCAGCTGGTGGGGTGCGCGATGATGCGTTACGTGATCAAGCTGGAGCCGTTGGCGTCGGCGGACCTGGAGCAGCTCGTGACACGGGTCGCCCCGGTGGTGCAGGGGCACCTGACCGGGCCCTGACCCACTCTCCCTCGGCTCCGAGACACGCGTCCCGCATCCCGGACACCTCGTCCCGAGGCCTGAACGACGGGCGTACGCTCGTTGGCAGCCCTATCTGTCTGAAGGAGCGAGCGACGATGCCCGAGCTGAGGTCCCGCACAGTCACCCACGGCCGCAACATGGCGGGCGCCCGCGCCCTTATGCGCGCCTCCGGTGTACCCGGTGCGGACATCGGCCGCAAGCCGATCATCGCCGTCGCGAACTCCTTCACGGAGTTCGTGCCGGGCCACACCCACCTGCAACCGGTCGGCCGGATCGTCTCCGAGGCGATCACGGAGGCGGGCGGTATCCCGCGCGAGTTCAACACGATCGCCGTCGACGACGGCATCGCGATGGGCCACGGCGGCATGCTGTACTCCCTCCCCTCCCGCGACCTGATCGCGGACTCGGTCGAGTACATGGTCGAGGCGCACTGCGCCGACGCCCTGGTCTGCATCTCCAACTGCGACAAGATCACCCCCGGCATGCTCATGGCCGCCCTGCGCCTGAACATCCCGACGGTCTTCGTCTCCGGCGGACCCATGGAGGCCGGCCGCGCGACCCTCGTGGACGGCACGGTCCGCACCCTCGACCTGATCGACGCGATGGTCGAGGCGGCGAACGAGAACGTCTCCGACGCGGACGTCCTCAGGATCGAGGAGAACGCCTGTCCGACCTGTGGCTCCTGCTCCGGCATGTTCACCGCCAACTCGATGAACTGCCTGACGGAGGCCATCGGCCTCTCCCTCCCCGGCAACGGCTCGGTCCTCGCCACCCACACGGCCCGTAAGCAGCTCTACGTCGACGCGGCCCGCACGGTCATGGACCTCACCCGCCGCTACTACGAGCAGGACGACGAGACGGTCCTGCCGCTCAGCATCGCGACCTTCGCCGCGTTCGAGAACGCGATGGCCCTGGACATCGCGATGGGCGGCTCCACCAACACGATCCTGCACCTGCTGGCCGCCGCCCAGGAGGCGGGCGTCCCCTTCGGCCTCCCGGAGATCGACGCGGTCTCCCGCCGGGTGCCCTGCCTCGCCAAGGTCGCCCCGAACGTCGCCAAGACCCGCACGTACTACATGGAGGACGTGCACCGCGCCGGCGGCATCCCCGCCCTCCTCGGCGAGCTGCACCGCGGCGGCCTCCTCAACGAGGACGTCCACTCCGTCCACAGCCCGTCCCTCGCGGACTGGCTGAAGACCTGGGACGTGCGGGGCGGCTCCCCGTCCCCCGAGGCGGTCGAGCTGTGGCACGCGGCCCCGGGCTGCGTCCGCTCCGCCGAGGCCTTCTCCCAGTCCGAGCGCTGGGCGGCCCTGGACGAGGACGCGGCGGAGGGCTGCATCCGCAGCGTCGAGCACGCGTACTCCAAGGACGGCGGACTCGCGGTCCTCAAGGGCAACCTCGCCGTCGACGGCTGCGTCGTCAAGACGGCCGGCGTCGACGAGTCCATCTGGACCTTCGAGGGCCCCGCGGTCGTCTGCGAGTCGCAGGAAGAGGCCGTCGAGAAGATCCTCAACAAGCAGGTCACGGAAGGCGACGTGGTCGTCATCCGCTACGAGGGTCCCAAGGGCGGCCCCGGCATGCAGGAGATGCTCTACCCGACGTCCTTCCTCAAGGGCCGCGGCCTCGGAAAGTCCTGCGCCCTGATCACCGACGGCCGCTTCTCCGGCGGCACCTCGGGCCTCTCCATCGGCCACGCCTCCCCGGAGGCGGCCTCCGGCGGCACCATCGCCCTCGTCGAGAACGGCGACCGCATCCGCATCGACATCCCGAACCGCACCATCGAGCTCCTCGTCGAGGAGGCGGAGCTGTCCCGCCGCGAGCAGGCCCTGAACGGCGTGTACGCCCCGAAGAACCGCGACCGCAAGGTCTCGGCGGCCCTGCGCGCCTACGCCGCGATGGCCACCAGCGCCGACAAGGGCGCGGTGCGCGACGTGACGAAGCTCGGCTGACACCGCCGCAGCGCCCTGGGGGCCGCCTCCCTCGCGGGGGCGGCCCCTTCGTCCGCCCTCACCAGCCGGCGGGATCCGCCGCGTCCACGGCGAAGACGGTGCCGTCGGGGGCGGCGGCGTAGAGGTGGCCGTCCAGGAGCAGGGGGGCGGGCACCGAGGTGGCGATTCCGCCCGAGGCCGTCCCGAAGCGGGCCGAGGTCTGTCCGGCGACCGCTCCGGTACGTGCGTTCACGGCCATGAGCCGGCCGTCGGCAGCGGAGAAGTACACGTGCCGGCCGTCGGCGACGGGTGCCGAGCCGCGGCTCACCGAGGTCTCCGCGTGCCACGTGCGCCTGCCGGCCCTCATGTCGACGGCGTCCAGCGAGCCGGTGGCGGCCAGCACGTAGACCACGTCGCCCTGCACCCCGGCCTGCGCGTCCTCACGCGGTACGGGCAGTTTGACCCGGCGGGTGGCTCCGGACTGCGGGGCGTAGCGGACCACGGCGTCCGTGTCGCCGTACACCGGATCGGCGGACAGCAGCAGAACCGCCCCGTCCTGCGTGCCGACCGGCGTCAGCCGTCCCTGCAGCCGGGTGTCCCCCCGGACGTCTCCGGTGGCCGGATCCAGGGCCGTGACGTGGGTGCTGGTCCCGTCCGCGGACGTACTGGTCACAAACGCCGAGGACGGATCCGTGGGAAAGAAGTCGATCCGCGCCGTGCCGTGAACCCCGGTCGACCGGCTCCACCTGGGGGTGCCGGTCGCGCTGTCCACGCCGGTGACCGTGCCGTCCGCGCGCGTGAGCAGGAGCATGCCGCGGGCGTACTCCATCCCACTGTTCTCGGGCAGATCGCGCTGCCATCGGCTTTTGCCCGAGTCGGGGTCGAGCGCCACCACACGCCGGGCCCCGTCCGTGACGAGCTGGACGAGCCCGCCGGAGAGGACGGGGGGCCGGTTCCAGTGGGCGTTCGCGACGGAGTGCCGCCACAGCACCGCACCCGTCACCGGGTCCAGGGCGAACGCCACCGACGCCTCGGTGCAGAACAACCTTCCCTCGCCAGTGGCACACTGGGGAGTGGCCGTGCCCTTGGCGACGGGTTTCGCCTGCCACGCGGAGAAGGCGGCGGGCGTCGTCCTCGGACTGCTCGCCCGCGGTTGCGGGGTGCTCCCGGCGACCCACTCGACCAGGGCCACGACCGCGCCGAGCGCGAGGACGACGGCACCGGTGGCCAAGGCGACCCGCCTGCCGAGCCGTGGTCTGCGCGCCTTCAGCGGCTTCTCCGCCTTCGGCGGCTCCGGCTTCGCCGCCTCGCCGGTGTCGCCACCGACGAGGGCACCGGCCGTGGCCCGCTGTGCCGGTATGAACGCCTGCGTGTCGTACGACGCCGCCAACGACCGCAGCGCGCGCATCAGTTCGTCGGGCGTCGGCCGGTCCTCGGGCTCCTTGGCGAGGCAGCGCATCACCAGCGGAGCGACCTCCTCCGGTACACCGGTGAGGTCGGGCTCGTCATGGACGACCTGGTAGGCGACGACATAGGGACTGTCCGAGTCGAACGGCCCCCGCCCCGTCGCCGCGTGCACCAGTACCGAGCCGAGCGCGAAGATGTCGGCGGCGAACCCCACTTCACGCGGCCGCCGGAACTGCTCCGGCGCCATGAACGGCGGCGTACCGATCAACTTTCCCGTCTCGGTCCGCAGTTCGCTGTCTTTCGGCCGGGAAATACCGAAGTCGATGACCTTGGGACCGTCCTCGGCCAGCAGCACGTTGCTCGGCTTCAGATCCCGATGCACCACGCCGACCCGGTGAATGTCCCGCAACGCCTCCGCCAGTCCCACCATCAGCCGGCGCAACTGGGCCGGAGGCATCGGCCCGTTCCGCTTCACGTGCTCGGAGAGGGTCGGGCCGGGAATGAAGAGGGTGGCCATCCAGGGCCGTTCGGCCTCGGGATCGGCGTCCACCACGGGTGCGGTGAAGGCGCCGCTGACCTTGCGCGCGGCGGCCACCTCCTGCCGGAAACGGCCCCTGAACTCGCGGTCCTTGGCGTACTCGGCGTGCACGACCTTCACCGCGAGCTTCAGCCCCGAGGTGCTGCGGGCCAGGTGCACCACGCCCATGCCACCGGAGCCGAGGCAGGACTCCAGGCGGTAGTGCCCGGCGTACTCGGGAAGTTCCGCTTCCGCGCCCGCTCCGGTGTTGCGCTGTGGCGTCAAGGGACCACCCCCGTGCTTTTTCCGCGGAGCGCGACGCACGGAGCCTAGTCGATGACTCGTACGAGACAGAGGCGGCTTGCTAGCCTCCGCGTGCGAGTTACGGGCGTGTGTTTCGTGGCTCGAATCAGGGGAATCAACGGGACTCCATGGAACTCATGGGTCCAGTGGGGGGAGCACCACGTGTCTGTCGATCACGCACAGGAAGCCGAGAGCGGCGGCGAGGAAGAGGCCGTCACCACGCTGGCAGCAGCCACCACCGTTCGCTACTACTCGGTCGCCCCGGGCGTCCGCCTGAACGTCCGCAGCGGCCCCGGCACCAGCTACGACATCACCCGCGTCCTCCCCGAGGGCGCCAAGGTCCCGATCTACTGCCAGACGCCGGGCACTTCGGTGTCCGGTTACTACGGCACGTCGAACATCTGGGACAACATCAGCAACGGCGAGTTCGTATCAGACGCCTACGTCAACACGGGCAGCGACGGCTACGTGGCCGACCGCTGCTCCTGACCGGTCCAGGGGGCTGGGATGACACCCTTACGACGCGCTTCCATCCTTCTCGCAGGCTCCGCCGGAGCCTTTCTCATGGTTCTGGGGGCGGCCTCGGTCGCCGCCGCCGTATCGACGTACTCGGTCGCCCCGGGCGTCCGCCTGAACGTCCGCAGCGGCCCCGGCACCAGCTACAGCATCACCCGGACCCTCCCCGCGGACACCAAGGTCCCGATCTTCTGCCAGACGCCGGGCACTTCGGTGTCCGGTTACTACGGCACGTCGAACATCTGGGACAACATCGACAACGGCGAGTTCGTCTCGGACGCCTACGTCAACACGGGCAGCGACGGCTACGTGGCCGACCGCTGCGCCTGACCTCGCGCACCACCCCGCCCCGGAGCCCGCGGCCCCCGGCGCCATAATCGTCCCGTGAGCGACGAACCAGGCACCCCGGACACCCCCGCGGGCTCCGTCGGCGGCCCCCGCCCCGAGCCCCTCCGTTTCTTCGGTACGTCCTGGGTGAACCACGACGACGGCTACACCGCCCGCCGGATCGGCGTGGCCGTGGGCTCGCTCGCCGCCGCCGGTGTCTCCTGCCTGGTCCTCCGCCTCGCCTACGAGGGCGTCCAGCTCGCCGACACCGGTGCCTTCGTGACCGTCCTGGTCGTCGCGATGTTCGCCATCTGCAGTGCCCTGGCCTTCCGCAACACCTGGGAGTCCTTCGGCAAGCGCCCCGACCCCGAACGCCAGGCCTCCCTGCGCGGCCTCCTCGCCATCGGCTTCGTCGGCTCGCTCCTCGCCTACTTCTTCCGCTCCCTCACCGAGGCCCCCGGCGAGAAACTCCACCGCGCCGAGTACGACACGGCCGTCCGGGAACACGAACACCGCACCACCCGCCGCTCGGGCGACCCGTCGAAGAAGAAGCGGAAGCGGTGAGGCCGGCCCGCCGGTCGCGGGGGAGAGCGGAGCGCAGGCGCTGAGGCCGGCGGCCGGACGGCCTGGCGGAGCGGCGGTCGTGTCCAAGCCGCCTGCCGGAAATCCCTTCGCCGGAAATCCCTGTCGCCCCCGTCCCGCCTACCGGGACCATGGCCGCATGACCACAGGCCAGTCGCAGTCGCATCCCCGGAACCCGACCCCGACCCCCACCCCCGTTCCCTCCCACGCCGCACGCGCCCGCTCCTTCAACGCCGCCGCGGCCCAGTACGCCGCGAACCGTCCCTCGTACCCGCCCGCCCTCCTCGACGCCGTCGAGGAGGAAGCCGGCCGCTCCCTCACGGGGGCCCGGGTGGTCGACGTCGGCGCGGGCACCGGCATCGCGACCGCCCTCCTGCACGCGCGCGGCGCCGACGTGGTCGCGGTGGAACCGGGAGAGGGCATGGCGGCGCAGTTCCACGCCACCCTCCCCGGCCTCCCGATCGTCCGCGGCAACGGCGACGCCCTCCCGCTCGCCGCCGCCACCGCCGACTTCCTCACCTACGCCCAGGCGTGGCACTGGACCGACACGGCCCGTTCCGTGCCGGAAGCGCTGCGCGTGCTGCGTCCCGGCGGGGCGCTGGCGCTGTGGTGGAACACCGACGCGCTCGACGTCGACTGGATCGCCGACTCCGCCGACCGCATCAGCCGGTTCTTCGGCATCGACGTCAGAGCGGAGCAGAGCAAGTCCGCCGACCGCACCGATCTCGCCGACCCCAGCGGCCGACTCCGGTTCGCCCGCCGCGTGGTGCGCTGGAGCCGCCGGGTCCCGGTCGACACCCACCTCGCCAACATCGGCAGCCACTCGGCGTTCCTCGTCACCCCCGAGGCCCGCCGCACCGCCTTCCTCGCCGAGGAACGCGCCCACCTCCTGAAGGTCTTCCCCGACGGCGTCGTCGAGGAGACGTACGACGTCCTCCTGCTCGTCGCCCTCAACACCTGAGCGCCGCCCACCTGTCGGCTCGCGGCAGCGACTCGGCCGCGGGCCGACGGGGGCCGGCCGCGCCCACGCGGCGGTAGCCGCACACCGCATACAGCCCCGCGCTCCATACGAGGCGCTGCCCCGCCGCGTCTCACCAGCCGCGGGCAGCCGTGCCGCTCGGCCGGCGCCGGAAGGCGCTCCCACCCCACCTTCTCCCCTTGACGCCCCACCCCCTCCCGAGCATTATTCAGCACATGGTGAATTCTTCGTCGGAGCCACCCCTGGCCCCCGGCAACCCAGCCCTGCCCCCCGCCGTCGAGGCCGCCGGACTCACCGCGGTCCGCGGCCCCCGCACCGTCCTCCGCGGCCTCGGCTTCACCGTCCCGCGCGGCCAGATAACCGGCCTCCTCGGCCCCTCCGGATGCGGCAAGTCCACCCTGATGCGCGCCGTCGTCGGCACCCAGGCCAAGGTCACCGGCACCCTGAACGTCCTCGGCCGCCCCGCCGGTCACCCCTCCCTGCGCACCCGCATCGGCTACGTCACCCAAGCCCCCTCCGTCTACGGCGACCTGACCATCCGCCAGAACCTCGACTACTTCGGCTCGATCCTCGACCCCACCCGCCCCGCCCACGGCCGCCGCGCCGACACCGCCCGCGTCCTCGGCGAAGTCGACCTCACCAGCCACGCCGACACCCTCGCCGGCAACCTCTCCGGCGGCCAGCGCAACCGCGTCTCCCTCGCCGTCGCCCTGCTCGGCAGCCCCGAACTCCTCGTCCTCGACGAACCCACCGTCGGCCTCGACCCCGTCCTGCGCCGCGACCTCTGGAACCTCTTCCACTCCATCGCCGCCACCCGCGGCGCCACCCTCCTCATCTCCTCCCACGTCATGGACGAGGCCGAACGCTGCCACCGCCTCCTCCTCATGCGCGAGGGCGAGATCCTCGCCGACGACGCCCCCGAGGCCCTGCGCACCCGCACCGGCTCCGACACCGTCGAGGCCGCCTTCCTCCACCTCGTCGACGAAGCCAACGCCAACGCCCGCACGAAGGAAACGGCACGATGACCACTCAGCCGGCCACCGCAGGAACCACCGGAAGCGCCGCGGCCATCCCCGTCAGCGCCCTCAACCTCTCCCGCACTACCGCCACCGCCGGCCGCGTCCTGCGCCAGCTCCGCCACGACCCCCGCACCATCGCGCTGCTGATCCTCGTCCCCTGCCTGATGCTGGTGCTGCTCCGCTACGTCTTCGACGGCAGTCCGCACACCTTCGACAACATCGGCGCCTCACTCCTCGGCATCTTCCCGCTCATCACGATGTTCCTGGTGACCTCCATCGCCACCCTGCGCGAACGCACCTCCGGCACCCTCGAACGCCTCCTCGCCATGCCCCTGGGCAAGGCCGACCTCATCGCCGGCTACGCCCTCGCCTTCGGCCTCCTCGCGATCATCCAGTCGGCCCTCGCCACCGGCCTCGCCGTCTGGTTCCTGGGCCTCGACGTCACCGGCTCTCCCTGGCTCCTGCTCCTGGTCGCCCTGCTCGACGCACTGCTCGGCACGGCCCTCGGGCTCTTCGTCTCGGCCTTCGCGGCCTCGGAATTCCAGGCGGTCCAGTTCATGCCCGCGGTGATCTTCCCGCAACTCCTGCTCTGCGGCCTCTTCACCCCGCGCTCCCAGATGCACCCCGTCCTCGAAGCCATCTCCGACGTCCTCCCCATGTCCTACGCCGTCGACGCCATGAACGAGGTCCTCCGCCACACCGACATGACCGCCACCTTCGTCCGGGACGTCCTGATCGTCGCCGGCTGCGCCGTGCTGGTCCTGGTCCTCGGAGCAGCCACCCTGAGGCGACGGACCGCCTGACCCACCGCCGACGTCCGCCCAGCGGACAACCGGCCCCCGCCCCACCCCCCGGTGCCAGACTGAACCGCATGAGTCAGAAAGTCGCAGTCCTCGGCACCGGCAAGATCGGCGAAGCCCTGCTCAGCGGAATGATCCGCGCCGGCTGGGCCCCTGCCGACCTCCTGGTCACCGCCCGCCGCCCCGAACGAGCCGAAGAACTCCGCGCCCGCTACGGAGTCACCCCGGTCACCAACCCCGAGGCCGCGAAGACCGCCGACACTCTGATCCTCACGGTCAAACCCCAGGACATGGGCGCCCTCCTCGACGAACTCGCCCCGCACCTTCCCGCCGACCGCCTCGTCATCAGCGGCGCCGCGGGCATCCCCACCTCCTTCTTCGAGGAGCGCCTCGCCGCAGGCACCCCGGTCGTCCGCGTCATGACGAACACCCCCGCCCTCGTCGACGAGGCGATGTCCGTCATCTCCGCCGGCAGCCACGCCACCGCCGGCCACCTCGCCCACGCCGAGGAGATCTTCGGCGCTGTCGGCAAGACCCTCCGGGTTCCCGAGTCCCAGCAGGACGCCTGCACCGCCCTCTCCGGCTCGGGCCCGGCGTACTTCTTCTACCTCGTCGAAGCCATGACCGACGCCGGCATCCTGCTCGGCCTGCCCCGCGACAAGGCCCACGACCTCATCGTCCAGTCCGCGATCGGCGCCGCCGTGATGCTCCGCGACAGCGGCGAGCACCCCGTCAAGCTCCGCGAGAACGTCACCTCCCCCGCCGGCACCACCATCAGCGCCATCCGCGAACTGGAGAACCACGGCGTCCGCGCCGCCCTCATCGCCGCCCTGGAAGCCGCCCGCGACCGCAGCCGCGAACTCGCCTCCGGCAAGAAGGACTGACGGCCCGCCCCTCGAACGCACCGACCTGCCCACATCCGAGGTCACCCCGCCGGGCCGGGTTCGGCGGCGAGGTCACGACGCGCCGGCACCCCGCATCGCGCCTCGCCACCGGCCCCCACGCCTACCGCGCCGCGTCCAACGCCGGCTCGGCCGTCACCTGCCCCGGGCCGGCGAAGGCGCCGGGCGGCAGCAGCCCGATCGCCCGGTAAGCCGTATCGACGATCGGCCGGGCGATCGCCCGAGCCTTCTCCGCCCCATGCCGCAGCACCTCCTCCACATATCCCGGATCGGCACACAACTCCTTGTGCCTGGCCTGCACGGGCCTGAGCGTCTCCAGCACCGCCTCCGCGGTGGCCTGCTTCAGAGCGCCGTACGAATCGTGAACGGTCGCCAGTGACTCAGGGTTCCCGCCCGTGCACGCAGCGAGAATCTCCAGCAGGTTCGCGACCCCGGGACGCTCCTCCCGGTCGTACACGACCTCCCGCCCGCTGTCGGTGACGGCCCGCATGACCTTCTTCCGGATCACGTCCGGCTCGTCGAGGAGATAGACGATCCCCGGCCCGGAGTCGTCCGACTTCCCCATCTTCGACGAGGGATCCTGCAGGTTCATCACCCGGGCCGCCACCGTCGGCACGGTCGCCTTCGGCACCACGAACGTGTGCCCGTACCGCTGGTTGAACCGCACCGCCAGATCCCGCGCCAGCTCCACGTGCTGCGCCTGGTCGTCCCCGACCGGCACCTCGTCCGCCCCGTACGCCAGGATGTCCGCCGCCATCAGCGCCGGGTACGTCAGCAGCGACAGCCGCACGCCCCGCCCCCGCGCGCCCTCGCTCGCGACCTTCTCCTTGTACTGGATCATCCGCCGCATCTCGCCGTCGGTCGCCACGCACTCCATGACGTACGACAGCCGGGTGTGCTCGTCGACATGGCTCTGCACGAACACGGTGCACAGCTCCGGATCCAGCCCCGCCGCCAACAGCAGCGTCGCCGCCTGCCGGGTGAGTCTGCGCAGCCGGGCCGGGTCGTGGTCCACGGTCATCCCGTGCAGGTCGACGACGCAGAACAGGGCGTCGGACTGATGCTGGTCGACGGCGGCCCACTGCCGCATCGCTCCCAGGTAGTTCCCCAGTGTCAGGTGCCCGGTCGGCTTGATGCCGCTGAAGACCCGTGTCATTCCCTCTCCACCTTCTGGCCGAGGCCGCCGCTCCCGGCGGCCGGCCCCCGGAGGTTCCGGAGGGAGATACGCGAACGGCCGCCGAAGCGGCGGCCGTTGAATACGTACGTGAGCGCGGCCGCCGTCAGGCGGGCCACCACTGCTGGTTACACGTACGCGTAGTCATGCCCCCTACCTTACGCCCCCGGGGCGCCGTCCCGCCGCGAGTTGACACGCCCCGACCGGATACGTATTGTTCTCCGGGTTGTCCGACGTGAGCGCCGACCTCGGTCGGTCCCCGGACAGCCATTCCGCAGTACCTACCAGCAATCGGCGATACGTCGTCGAGGGCTTCGGCATGCGTATTCGCGTAATGAGGAATCCGTGTTCGAAAGGACGCGGCCCCCGATTAGCTCGGAGGCCGGGAATCCGCTAAAGTCTCACCCGTCGGAACGGCCAACGGCCGCGAAGGCAACACCCGCTGACTGGGAATCAGATGCCGAAAGGATCTGATAGAGTCGGAACCGCCGGAAAGGGAAACGCGAGAGCGGGAACCTGGAAAGCACCGAGGAAATCGGGTCGAGAAAAGATCTGATAGAGTCGGAAACGCAAGACCGAAGGGAAGCCCGGAGGAAAGCCCGAGAGGGTGAGTACAAAGGAAGCGACCGTTCCTTGAGAACTCAACAGCGTGCCAAAAGTCAACGCCAG